>JAFAFN010000064.1 GCA_023423475.1 Actinomycetes bacterium
GCCCTGCGCGGCGCCCTCATCGGGCTGGTGCTGCCGACCCTGTACGGCGCCGGTCTCGTCGTGTTCCGGGTCGTGGAGTCCCGACGCTCGACCTTCGAGGGGACCACCTCGGCCTCGTACCAGAACACCCCGGGTGGGGCGTGGGGCTACGCCCTGATCTCGGTCGTCTACATCGGGATCCTGCTGGCGATCGTGAGCACGGTGGTGGCGACCGTCGGCCTGGTCGTCGGCGGCGTGGTCGGGACGATCTGCGGATGCCTCGACGCCGCCCTGGGCCGACGGGTCCCGCCGACCGCGGTGGCCGGCGTGACGATCATCGCCCTGGCGGCGGCCGGACGGCTCGTCGAGGTCGGCGGCCCGCTCGGTCGTCTCGACGTCGAGCCGTGGTTCCTGCTCGTCGCCGGGCCTGCGGCGGTCGGGCTCGTGAGTCTGGCGGCGCGTCCGCTGTCGCGGTCGGTCGAGCAGGTGACGACACCATGACCGCGCTCCGCCGCCCACGGCGGCTGCTCGGCTGGGTCCACGTCGGAGGGGCAGAGGGGTGGTGACCGGGCTGCTGTACCCGTCAGTGGTGATCGCGGTCTCGGTCGTGACCGACGTCCTCTCGCTCCTCTCGGGCGGGGAGCTCGAACCGGGTTCGTCCGTGTGGAGTGGCGAGCTGTCCCTCGGTGGGCTGTGGAGCGCCGTGGACGGCGTCCTCATGGGGATGGGTCCGGGACTGCTCGCCGCAGCGACGCTGAGGGTCGCCCCGATCCGCTTCGCCGGGATGTCAGGGTGGGTCGTGCCCTCCGACCCGACCGACGCTGCCGACCGTCCAGCACCCGTGGACCTGCCCGGGGTGCAGGTCCGCCCGGCCCGTGCCGACGACGGCGAGCGCCTGCGCGAGATCGAACGACGCGCGGGTGAGCGGTTCCGAGAGGTCGATCTCTCGGCGATCGCGGACGACGAACCGATGACGGTCGACCAGCTCGCCGAGTACGCGGCCGACGGCAGGTCGTTCGTGGCGACCCTCGACGTCGACGGCCCAGGAACCGACCTCGTCGTCGGCTACGTCGTGGTCGAGCTGGTCGACGGCAACGCACACATCGAGCAGATCAGCGTCGATCCGGCGGTCCAGGGGAAGGGAGTCGGCCGTGCGCTGCTCGAACGGGTCGAGCAGTTCGCACGATCCCGATCGTCGGCGACCCTCACCCTGACGACCTTCCGCGACGTCCCATGGAACGCGCCGCTCTACGAGCACCTCGGGTTCCGAGTCCTGCGCGACGACGAGCTCGGCCCGGAGCTCATCGCGCTGATCGCCGACGAGGCGGCGCACGGGCTCGATCCGGAGCAGCGGGGCGCCATGGCCCGACCCGTCGATGTCCACGTCGGCGAGCAGCCCGCCGTCAAGGATCTGGTGGATCCTGCCGATACCTCAACCGGGGCCCGGTCCAGCCGATCGTGACCCAAGGGTGCCGGTCGGACCGGCCGAGGACAGGGGATCGACGTGGACAACCTCCGCAGGCGGGCGTTCCGCACGCTGAAGTGGACCGCGAAGAAGAGCTTCGAGATCGGCGATCAGATCCACAACGGTTGGTCATCGCGAACTCGGACCGCGACGTCCGCATCTGACCGCCGGACCCGAGACCGCCGAGCTCAGCTCGGCGCGAGCAGGACGGGCTTCACGACCCGCCCCTCGAGCGAGGCCGCTTCGGCCTCGTTGATCTGATCCATCGGGAACTGCTCGATCAGACGGTCGAACGGGAAGCGTCCATCCCTCCACAGCTCGAGCAGCTGGGGGATCAGCACCTTCGGGTCCGCGTCGCCCTCGAGGATGCCCGAGGCCGTCTTGCCGATCAGCGCGGCCGCGTCGAGCACGACGTCGCCGGTCTGGATGCCCACGAGTCCGGCGTGGCCGCCCATCTTCAACGAGCCGAGCGCGTTGAGGATGACCGCCGGCACGCCGGTGGTGTCGAGCGCGTAGTCCGCCCCGGTCCCCGTCGCTGCGTGCACCTGCGCGACCAGGTCGGTGGCGGCGCCGTCGATGACGTGGGTCGCACCGAGCTCGGTGGCGAGCTGCAGGCGGTGCTCGTGCAGGTCGACCGCGATGATCGTCGCGCAGCCGACGGCCTTGGCGGCCATCACCGCGGCCAGCCCGACCGCTCCGGCGCCGAACACGACGACCGACGAACCCGGCTGGGCGTCGAAGGCGACCATGACGGTGCCGGCCCCGGTGAGCAGCCCGCAGCCGAGCGGCCCGAGCAGCTCGAGCGGCGCGTCGCGGTCGACGACCACCACGTTGCGGGCGGTCGCGATCGCATGGCTCGCGAACGAGGACTGACCGAACCAGCGCGACGCGACCTCGGCACCCGAGACGTCGGTCGCGCCCGTCGAGAAGTCGAGTCGCCGACCGGTCAGGTTCCGCATGAGCATCGTCTCGCAGTAGGGCGGACGCCCGGCGAGGCACGCGGCGCACTCGCCGCAGGAGTCGAAGGACAGCACCACGTGGTCGCCGACCTCGACACCCTCGACGTCCGCACCGACCGCCTCGACGATCCCGGCGCCCTCGTGTCCGACGACGATGGGTGGCGGCGAGAACGAGATGGGCGCACGTGGCATCACGTCGGTGTGGCACATGCCGGTCGCCACGATGCGGACGAGGACCTCGTCGGCTCGGGGATCGGCGAGCTCGAGCTGCTCGAGCTCGTGTCGGCCCTCGGGGTCGCGCAGGACGGCGGCGGTGATCTTCATGTGGTGCTCTCTCGATTCAGTTTTTCGGCGGGTCGGTGCAGCTCGGCTGTTCGGTGCGTGGGCTCAGTCCGCCGGCAGCATGTCGTGGTCGACCCACCGTTCGCCGCGCTGCTCGCTGATGATGTTGATCGCGACCCGGGCGCCGTCGCCCGCGGTGACGATGGTGTGCACGCTCACGCCGCCCGCGGTGCCTGCGGCCCAGATGTGCTCGACGTTCGAGCGGCCGTCCCCGTCGACCCCGACGACCGACGCGATGCGCGGCTCGGTGCCGTCAACGATCGTGACACCCCCGGTCTCGGCGAGCGACGGGTTCACGCCGACGGTGAGCAGCACGTCACGCGCGTCGTGGCGAGCGCCGTCCGCGGTCACCACGCCGATGCCGTCCGCGGTGACGTCGAGCTCGGTGGCACTGCCCTCGACCCACTCGGCGCCGGACTGCTCGGCGTGTCGACGGCCGAGCTCGACGAGCTCCGGGCCGGGGATCCCGTCGGGGAACCCGAGGTGGTTGTTCAACATCGCCCGGCGGGTGATGCCCTTGTCGGCATCGATCACGAGGGTGCGGAGCCCGGCGCGGGCGGCGAACACGGCGGCGGAAGCGCCGGCGGGACCGCCGCCGACGATGATCAGGTCGTACATGGTCGGGACCCTATTCGCGTCGGGTCAGTCGTCCACGTCGGCGTCGGTGGTCGTGGTGTGGCGCCAGTAGGCGACGAGCGAGACGTCGCCGCGCCCGAGGCCGCGCTCGTCGCGCACGTAGCGACGCACGGCCGTCATCGTGCGGCTCTCGCCGCCACCCCACACATAGGTCGGGCGGTCGAAGGCGGGCAGCTGCCGGGCGGCGTCGGAGAGCAGCGACGTGGTGCCGGCCTCGGCGCCGTCGCGGTGCAGCCAGGTGACCGACACGCCGTCGCGCTCGGGGAGCTCCTGGCGTTCACCCTCGACGGCCACCTCGGCGAGCACGTCGGCCGTCGCGCCCTCGGGCAGCTGCTCGATGATGACGGCGACCGCCGGCAGGCCGGTCTCGTCCGCGACCAGGACCCAGTGCTCGGTGCCCTCGGGTGGGTCGTACGCGGTGCGCGGACCCCACAGCGCGACCTTGTCGCCCACCTGGGCCCGAGCGGCCCAACGCGACGCGTGCCCTCCCGGGACGTCCTCGCCGTGATCGTCGTGCAGCACCATCAGCACGTCGAGCTCGGCGACCTCGGGTCGGTGACGGCGCAGGGTGTAGTAGCCGCCGACCGGCTTGTCCTCGTCCGCCATCCGGGCGTGTGCCTCCCAGGTGAACGACTGGTCGATGCCCAGCTCGGTGCGCCCGGGGGGCGGCAGCAGCAGGTAGAGGAAGGTGTCCGGCCCGCACGGCTCGAAGGTGGCCAAGTCACCGCCGCCGAAGGTGACCTGGCGGAGGTGCGGGTGGACGTCCTCGACCGCCACGACCTCGGTGAGGAAGGTCCGCAGCAGCGACAGCGCGGCGACCTCTCGATCGCCGCTGGTCGCCTCGGCGTCGTCGCCCAGCACCTCTCGCGCACGTGTGACCAGGTCGAGCAGGGCCATCGTGATGTCCTCGGAATGCTCGAGCGGCGTCGCGAACTCGATGCGCACGGCGTGCTCGCCGCTCGCATCGGTGGCGACCGCGTCGACACCGAGCGGGTCGAGTCCGGTGAGCACCACCTCGGTCGCGTCGCGGTGGTCGCTGAGCGCTCGGCCGACCATGACGAGCGCGTCGCCGAAGTCGAGGTTCATGTGGTCGAGGAACTCCTCGCCGTTCTCGGCCATCCACGCATCGACGGGATGGAGATCGGCATCGGCGGAACCTGCGGGGTACGACATGGTAGGCAAGCCTAACAAGGTCGAGCAGGTGTCCGTGACCCGTGCTCACG
>JAFAFN010000109.1 GCA_023423475.1 Actinomycetes bacterium
CGACAGGACGTCGCCGCCCGTCATCATCGCGTCGACGTCGAACACGACCGGCGCGATCACGAGCACCAGGTAGGTCGGCGTGATCGTGAAGTCGTGGATCATGAAGCCCTTGTCGACCGTGGGCACCACGGTCGGACCCGAGGTCACGGTGCCGTCGGGACCGACGATCGCCCAGACGAGGAACGGTGCTTCGACGTCGTACGCGAACAGCAGCATCTCGCCGGTGACCGGATCGATGCGCGGGTGTGCGCACATGCCCTTCAACCGACCGTCGCCGTCCCACCGTCCGACCGTGTCGAGCTCCGGGGTGATCTCGTAGCCGGGAAGACCCTCGGAGTAGGTCAGGATCCTTCCCGCATGGCGGACCACGTTGATGAACGGGTCCAACCGGAACGGCCACCCAGGGTCGGGGTCGGCACCGAGCAACGTGGTGTCGACGAACGCCGGCGTCATCAGCCCGCCGAAGAGGTCGCGACCGGCGGCGATGTCGGCCTCCATGCCCTTGGTGCGCACCCATCGGTTCTTGTACCGAGCGCCTCCTTCGCCGTCGAGCCAGACGCCGTGCACCATGGCGTCGCCCTCCATCGGGAAGCTGTAGCTGCCGAGCGGCGGGAACATCTCGTTCGGTCCGTTCCGCAGGTACGCACCCACCAGCCCCTCGGGCAGCGTCCCCTCCACCTCGAGCTGTTCGGCCTCGATCTCGTCCGCGGTCGGCGCGAACCGCCCCGACAGGTACGGGTGCGTGGCCATGTCCACTGGCTCCAGCTTCGACACAGTGCTCCCTCCCGGCGACCAACCGTCCCCGTCCGACGGAACCAGTATCGCGACCCGTGCTCGCCGCGGCGCGGAGCTGATCGCCGAAGGCGGCGCAGTGCGCTCAGCGAGCTCGGTACATCCCCATCGGGATAGGCGTCCCGCCGTGATGTGCGCGCTCAGGGAGCCGGGTCGGGCGCAGCGAACGGACAGGTCGCGTCCAGCGCAGGTGACTCGCCGCTGATCAGCGACTGTGCGATCGCGTCGTCCATGCAGTCGGACTGGCTCAGACCAAAGGTGCCGTGGATGCCGCCGACGATGGTGATCGGCCGCATCGTCGGGTACGTGCGAGCCATGTTGACCGCCCACTGGTACGGCGTCTCGCCGTCGCGGGTCGAGTTGGCGATCATGCCCTGGATCGCCGGCCCGTAGGCCTTCGGGCGGGGCACCGGGTTCGGTTCGGCGTCGCCGTAGCCGTTGCAGGTCGTCAGGTAGTCCACGCCGAGCGAGCCGCCGTAGATCGGTGCTTCCCGGGTGATCTGCCCCAGGATCTCCTGCTGGCGGTCGTTCGAGAGCCGCCCGGAGAAGTCCTGGCAGACCACCGCGGACCAGAGGCTGCCGACGGTGCCGGTGCTCGGGCTGCGCAGGTTCGGATCCTCGAGCGCCTTCAGAGCAGCCGACTTCTCGGTGTCGGACCCGAAGAGCGCGTTCCACGACTGGTTCACGGCCTCGGACGCCTGCTTCCAGCTCTGGTCACCGGTGATCGGGAAGAAGTCGACCCCGTCGTTCAACACGTCGAGCACGTCCCAACGGGTGTACTCCTTGCCGTCGCTCAGCTCGATGGTGCGCTCGTCGAGCTCGGCCATCACCTCGTCGAACTTCTCGCGCAGGCCGTTGGCCTGCAGGAAGAACCCGATCGAATCGTCGGGAGCGACCGAACCTGCGCTCGCGATGCGCGAGATCGAGGTCTGGGGATCCATGTTGCCGTCGAAGACCATGGCCCTGACACGCTTCGGGTAGAGCTGCGCGTAGGTCGAGCCGAGCAACGTGCCGTACGAGATGCCCCAGTAGGTGATCTTCTCGTCGCCGACCGCGGCACGCAGCGCATCCAGGTCGTGAGCGCCTTCGACGGTGCCGGCGTGCTCGATCAGGTCCTTGTTCGCGTTCCAGCACCTGGTGTTGGCGCTGGTGACCTGCTCCTGTCGGTCGGCCAGGACCTCTTCCCAGTCGACGGTGCCGATCTCGGGTCGCGTCGGCTTGGGGATGTTGCAGCCACGCCCCTCGAGTGCCGGCGTCGACGCGCCGATGCCCCGCGGGTCGTAGGTGACGAAGTCGAATCGCTGCCGCACGGACTCGGGGAGGAGGAAGACGATCTCGGACAGGCCCAGACCGGACTGCCCGGGGCCGCCGGGGTTCAGGAACAGGGTGCCGATGCGCTGCTCGGGTGTGCCCGTGGCCGGGGCCTTGATCACCGCGAGCGTGACCTTGTCCCCCTTCGGGTCCTCACGATCGAGCGGGAGCACGAAGGGAGCGCAGTCGAACCCGTCGAGCAAGGCGTCGTCGATCTTCTTCCACTTGTCGAAGGCCGCGTCGCTGCACGGCTTCCAGTCGAGGGTCGAGCGCGATGCGGGCGCCGTCGTCGTGGTGGTCGACGAGGCTGCCGCCCGCTCGGCACGGCGCGCCGGGCTCGTCCCGGCGGCGACCACTCCCGCGGTCAGCGCGACGATCGTCGCCGCCACGGCGACGGCGACCAGCGGTCGTGCCAGTCGTCGGGACCTGTCGTGTTCGGTTCGCTCGGCCACGTCCGGCCTCCAGTCGCTGTGCTTCCCCCCCCGATCGGCAGCAGCGACCCGGATTACAGACAACCTCAGCGGCTCGAACGACCCGGCGCCGGAACGAAAACTCTTCGTCGATTCGTTCAGGTCGTCCCCCTCTCCGGCCGACTGACACCGCATGACCCTCCGCCGCCCGCACCTCCGTCGCTGCCTCGTCGCCGTCGCCGTGATCGCCACCACAGCTGCGGTCCCCCTCACCGGTGGAACCGCCGGCGCGCAGGTCGCGCCGGTCGACTGGGGCGACCTCGACACCTCCG
>JAFAFN010000200.1 GCA_023423475.1 Actinomycetes bacterium
CACCTCCCGTGAACTCTTCGACCACTCCCCCAGCCCTCGATCTCGGGGACTTCGCCGACCGCCACGTCGGCCCCGACCTCGACGAGGTCGCCACCATGCTCGGGACCGTCGGCATCGCCTCGCTCGAGGCACTGATCGACTCGGTCGTGCCCGCGTCGATCCTCGACGCCGCGCCGCTCGGACTGACCTCGATCCCCGACGAGACCGAGGCGCTGGCGGCGATCCGGCGCATCGCGGACCGCAACGAGGTGGTCACCACGCTCATCGGCACCGGCTACTACGGCACCCACACGCCGAACGTCGTGCTGCGCAACATCCTCGAGAACCCGGCCTGGTACACGGCCTACACGCCCTACCAGCCGGAGATCTCCCAGGGCCGCCTCGAGGCGCTGCTCAACTTCCAGACCGTCGTGAGCGACCTGACCGGCATGGACATCGCCAACGCGTCGCTGCTCGACGAGGCGACCGCGGCGGCCGAGGCGATGATGCTGGCCCGCCGCCAGTCCAAGGTCGGCGCCGCCACGTTCTTCGTCGACGAGGACTGCCACCCGCAGGTCGTCGAGGTCACCCGCACCCGCGCCGAGCCGCTCGGCATCAAGCTCGTCGTCGGCGATCCGCTGACCGACCTCGACGCACACGAGTGCTTCGGCGTGCTGCTCGCCTACCCGGGCAGCTCGGGATCCGTCCGCGACCTTCGCGAGCTGACCGCCGCGGCCCGCGCCGGCGGCGCGGTCGTCTGCGTGGCCGCCGACCTGCTGGCGCTCACGTTGCTGACGCCGCCCGGCGAGTGGGGCGCCGACGTCGTCGTCGGGTCCGCCCAGCGCTTCGGCGTGCCCTTCGGCTTCGGCGGGCCCCATGCCGGCTACATGGCCGTCCGCGAGGGCTCACGACGCTCGCTGCCGGGGCGCCTCGTCGGTGTTTCCGTCGACGCCCACGGCCGTCGGGCGCTGCGCCTCGCGCTGCAGACCCGTGAGCAGCACATCCGGCGCGAGAAGGCCACGTCGAACATCTGCACCGCCCAGGTGCTGCTCGCCGTGATGGCCGCGTCGTACGCGACGTACCACGGCCCCGACGGGCTGCGCCGCATCGCCGAGCGCACCCACCAACTCACGCTCGCGGCGGTCGCCGCGCTGCGCGAGGCCGGTCTCGACGTCCTCGACGACGCGGTGTTCGACACCTTCACGGTCCGGATTCCGGGTGCTGCCGACGACGTCGTCGCCGCGGTGCTCGAGCAGGGCATCAACATCCGCCGCAGCTCCGGCGACTCGGTGGGGTGCTCCTTCGACGAGACCACGACCCCCGGGATCGTCTCGTCCCTGCTCGCCGGATTCGGGGTCCAGCGCTCCGCGGACGAGGTCGCCGCGGCCGCCGCGGCGCTCACCCCGCTGTCGACCATCGACACCGCGCTGCAGCGCACCTCGGAGTACCTGACCCACCCCACGTTCCACCGGTACCGCTCCGAGACCGAGATGCTGCGCTACCTGCGTCGCCTCGCCGACAAGGACCTGGCGCTCGACCGCACGATGATCCCGCTCGGCTCGTGCACGATGAAGCTCAACGCCACCGCCGAGATGATCCCCGTCACCTGGCCGGAGTTCGCACAGATCCACCCCTTCGCACCACGTGAGCAGGCCGCCGGCTACCTCGAGCTCGTCGCGGACCTCGAAGCCGCGCTCTGCACCATCACCGGCTACGACGCCGTCTCGCTCCAGCCGAACGCGGGCAGCCAGGGAGAGTTCGCCGGGCTGCTCGCGATCCGCGAGTACCACCGCTCCCGGGGCGAGCTCGACCGCGACGTCTGCCTCATCCCCGCGTCGGCCCACGGCACCAACGCAGCCAGCGCCGTGATGGCCGGCATGCGAGTGGTCGTCGTGGCGACCGACGACGCCGGCAACGTCGACATGGACGACCTGCGGGCGAAGACCGCCGAGCACGCGGACCGGCTCGCCGCGGTGATGGTGACCTACCCGTCGACCCACGGTGTCTTCGAGGAGGGCATCCGCGAGCTCTGCCAGGTCATCCACGCCGCAGGCGGCCAGGTGTACGTCGACGGCGCCAACCTGAACGCCCTCGTCGGTGTGGCCAAGCCGGGCGAGTTCGGTGCGGACGTCAGCCACCTCAACCTGCACAAGACCTTCTGCATCCCCCACGGCGGTGGTGGACCCGGCATCGGACCGGTCGCGGTGCGCGAGCACCTGGCGGCGTTCCTGCCGAACCACGGCCAGTGGGAGGGCGCCGGACCCGACTCGGGGCCGGGAGCCGTCTCGGCGGCGCCGTTCGGCTCGGCCAGCATCCTGCCGATCACGTGGATGTACATCACGATGATGGGCGATCGCCTGCGTCGCTCGACCGAGGTCGCGATCCTCGCCGCCAACTACGTCGCGACGCGGCTGTCGCCGCACTACCCCGTCCTCTACAGCGGGCGTGACGGCCTGGTGGCCCACGAGTGCATCATCGACCTCCGGCCGATCGAGAAGGCGACCGGCATCACGAACGAGGACGTCGCCAAGCGGCTCATCGACTACGGCTTCCATGCGCCGACGATGTCGTTCCCGGTTCCGGGCACGCTCATGATCGAGCCGACCGAGTCCGAGGGGCTGGCCGAGCTCGACCGGTTCTGCGAGGCCATGATCGCGATCCGGGCCGAGATCGACCGGGTCGGCGACGGGACCTGGTCCGCCGAGGACAACCCGCTGGTGCACGCGCCGCACACCGCCGAAGAGGTCGGCGGCGACGAGTGGGAGCACGCCTACCCGCGATCGCTCGCAGGTTGGCCGACCGCCCACCAGCGCGAGGGCAAGTACTGGTCGCCGGTCAGCCGGATCGACGGCGGCTACGGCGACCGCAACCTGGTCTGCTCGTGCCCGCCGCCCGAGGCGTTCGAGGACTGAGTCACATCTGTTCTGGGTGCACTTCTTCCGGGTCCACCCGGACGAGGTGCACCCAGAACCGGATCCGTCAGTGCTTGGCGACGAAGGGGAGCTCGGCGCAGCGCGCCGGGACCTCGGTCCCCCGCACGTCGATCGTGAGCTCGTCCCCGGGCTGCACCGCGGGGTCGACGAAGGCGAGCGCGATGCCGTGACCCAGCACCGGTGAGAAGTTCCCCGAGCTGATCCGACCGACGACCTCGCCGTCGCGCAGGACCGACTGGCCCTCTCGCGGCGGCCGGCGCCCTTCGGTGCTCAGGCCCCGCAGCGCCACCGACGGTCCGGCGTCGCGCTGGGTCTCGAGGGCGCCGCGTCCGCGGAAGTCGCCCTTGGTCCAGCTGACGACCCAGCCGAGCCCTGCGTCCAGCGTGGTGATGCCTGGCCCGAGCTCGTGGCCGTGCAGCGGCAGGGCCGCTTCGAGCCGGAGCGTGTCGCGTGCGCCGAGTCCGGCCGGTTCGATCCCGGCAGCGGTGACCAGGTTCCAGAACTTCTCGGCGACGGACACGGGCACGGCGAACTCGACGCCGTCCTCGCCCGTGTAGCCGGTGCCGGCGATGAGGCACTGCTCGCCGTCGAACTCGAAGGGGACCACCCGGAAGCGACCCACGTCGACGGGCACCGGCAGCGCGTCGCGCAGCAGCTCGCGTGCCTGTGGGCCCTGCACCGCGATGATCGCCCTGGTCGCCGTCGTGTCCTCGACGGTGATCTCGGCACCGGCCGCGGCCTCGACGAGCGCCGAGGTGACGCGATCGGTGTTCGACGCGTTCGGCATGACGTCGAACACCTCAGGCTCGACCCACCACACGATGATGTCGTCGAGCACCGACGCATCGGTGTCGTCGAGCAGGTGCGTGTACTGGGCCCGACCTGGCTCGATCTTGGCCAGGTCGTTGGTGAGCGTCCGCTGGAGCGACTCGTAGGCGCCGGGTCCGCTGACGCGGACCGTGCCCAGGTGCGACACGTCGAACACCACCGCGGACTCACGGCAGCGGCGGTGCTCCTCGAGGGTGCCGTCAGGGTACGACAGCGGCATCTGCCAGCCGCCGAAGGGAACCATCTTCGCCCCGAGGGCGCGGTGAACCGCATCGAGCGGTGACGTGAGCATGTCAGGGGGCCTAGCGGGCTGCTGCGTCGAGCGGTGTCGACTCGAGCGGATCGACCGCCGCGATGCCGTCGGCCGGGTCGATGACGACCTCGTCCGCGGGACGCAGCTCGACGATGCGAGCGTCGATCTCGTCCTTCACCCCAGCGAGCGCGAGCACGTTCAGCACACCCTGGCCCTTCTGCAGCACGTCGATCAGCTCGCCGTCGGAACGGACCAGCACCGAGCTCTTGCCGCTGATGACGAGGTTCGCCGAGGAGATGTCCTCGCCCAGCTGCTCGCGCATGTAGGTGAAGACCTCTCGCACCGACTCGAGCTTCAACCCGGAGTCGAGCAGGGTCTTGATGACCTTGAGCTCGAGCAGGTCGCGGTAGGAGTACAGGCGACGCGAGCCGCTGCCGTGTGCCTCTGCCAACGAGGGACGCACCAGGTCGGTGCGCGCCCAGTAGTCGAGCTGGCGGTACGTGATCCCGACGATCTCGGCGGTCTTGCGACCGCTGAAGCCGACCTGCGAGGGCGCAGGGTCGTCGACCAGCTCGAGCTGCTCGGTCCTCGTGTTGGTCGCCACGTCATCCATGGTTGCCGGCTCCACTGCTCGATCGACTGGTGCGCACTGCCCCGAGGCACGTTCCGCTCGAACGCACCCGGGTGAATTGCAGTCGGGAAATTACTCCCACGTCACCAGTATGGGGTGGATGCGGCTCGACCGCACTCCCACCCGTCGATCGCCCCGTCTCAGGAGTCGAAGTCCTCCGGGGAGACGTTGTCGATGAACTGCCGGAACTCCTCGACGACGTCCTCGGGGGTCTCGTCCTCGTCGAGGTCGACCTCCTCGACGAACCCGGCCTCGTCGAGCACCTCTTCCGCGGAGAAGATCGGACACCCGACACGGACCGCCAGCGCCACCGCATCGGAGGGTCGCGCCGAGATCTGGTGCATGCCACCGGGACCGGTCAGCTGCAGCTCGGCGAAGTAGGTGGTGTCACGCAGCTCGGTGATCACCACGCGGTCGAGCTGCGCACCGAGCTCGTCGAGCACGTCGCAGAACAGGTCGTGGGTGAGCGGTCGGGGTGTCTCGACACCCTCGAGCGCGAACGCGATCGCCGTGGCCTCGGGCCCACCGATGAAGATCGACAACTGCCGGTGCCGTCCCTCGAGCTCCCGCAGCACCACGACCGGGGTGTTGCTCGGGAGCTCGACACGCACCGCGACGAGCTCGAGTTCGATCACCGACCCACCCTAACCCGGGCCGCGGGGGCCCTTTTGATCACCCTGGCGCGCTCGATCACCCTGGCTCGCATCAGGTGCCGAGCACCGGACCCAGCTGACGCCGCAGCAACGCCGAGTGCAGCTCCTCGCCGAGTCGTACGAGGTCGTCGCTGCGCTCGGCGGCGTGGCGGCGGGCCTCCGGGTTGCGCTGCTTGAGCAGGGGGAAGACCAGCTGCTCGATGAAGCCGGCCTCTCGCTCGGCGGCGATCTTGTACATGCGCAGGTGCCGTGGCTCGACGCCGAGCGCGGCGTACGCCGCGGCGATGCGGGCGACCGCCAGCGCGTCGCCGTCGTAGGCGGGATTGCCGCCGAGCACGACGGGCACGATCAGACCGAAGTCCTCGAGCCCGGCGAGCAGCTCGACCGAGATGCCGGCGGCCTCGCAGAGCTCGGTCCGACTGAGTCGCTCGACGCTCACCGGATGCTCCTCGATCGGTCGTCGTTCCGGGGTGGGAGCCTCGGCAGTCGTGTCGTCGCGCCGCGGGCGGCGCGCTCGCCTCGGGTCCTCCTGGAGCGCCGCGACGACGTCCGCCGGGGTGCTGTGCGCCGGACGTGGCGCCTGGCGGGCCGCCGTGTCCGCCTCGGGCTCCGGTTCGGTGACGGGGTCGCCCCCGCCGGGAGCCGGCGACACATCGGCCGTCGGGGCAGGTGACGTCGGAGCGTCGGCAGGCGGCGCGGCAGTCGGTGGCGCGGCAGTCGGTGGCTTCGGTGGCGCCGACGAGACCGCCGGGTGCGAGGGCGACCGGGGCGGCGCCTCGTCGTCGCTGTCGTCGTCCTGGTCGTGGTCGGCGTCGTCCGCGACCGCATCGTCGGGGGCGTCCTCGGGCGAGGACCACAACGTGGGTTGGGCTCCGGGTGCGTCGAGGGTGTCGACGCCCTGGTCGAGCATCTTGCGGATGACCTTCAGCGGCAGGAAGTGGTCACGCTGCTGTCGCAGGATCCACCGCAACCGGTCGATGTCCGCGTCGTAGAACTTGCGGTAGCCCGACGCGGTCCGCTCCGGCGCGATGAGCCCCTGGCTCTCGAGGAAGCGGATCTTCGAGATCGTGACGTCCGGGAAGTCCTCCTGGACGAGTGAGAGGACCTCACCGATGGCGAGATGGCCGTTCGCGGTCACGTCGGTCATCGTGGCACCCCGATCATGCTGGCGCCCCGATCATGCGGCGCCACCGAGCGTGCCGATCACGAACACGAGCCGGAACTTGCCGACCTGCACCTGCGCGCCCTCTCGCAGCAGCGCCTGCTCGATGCGGTCGCCGTCGAGGTAGGTGCCGTTCAGCGAGCCGGCGTCGACCAGGTGGTACTGGCCGTCGTCCTCCCGGCGGACCTCGGCATGGCGCCGGGAGACGGTGACGTCATCGAGGAAGATGTCGCTGTCGGGGTGCCGTCCGATCTGGACGGTGTCGGTGTCGAGCGCGAACCGCGCCCCGGCCGTGCCACCACGGGTGACGATGAGCTGCCCCACCTCGCCGGCACCGGGGACGTCGACGCCCACGACCGGGTAGGTGCCGGTGGCGAGCTCGTCGTCCTCGGGCAGCACCGAACCACAGGCGGAGCAGAAGTTCGCTCCCGCCGCGTTCTGCACGCTGCACACCGGGCAGATGATGCCGTCGCTCACCATGGAAGGTCCTTCAGCCGTCGGTGAGCTGACCGTACGCGGTCGCGTCGAGCAGCGACTCGACCGCGTCGGCGTCGGCCAGGGAGAGCACGGCGATCCAGCCCGCGCCGTAGGGGTCGGAGTTGACCAGCTCGGGCGCTGCCTCGAGCTCGGCGTTGACCTCGACCACGGTGTCGGCGAGCGGTGCGTAGATCTCGGAGACCGACTTGGTCGACTCGACCTCTCCGAAGGAGTCGCCCGCAGCGACGGTCGCCCCGACTTCTGGGGTCTGCACGAAGACCACGTCGCCGAGGGCGTCCTGGGCGTAGTCCGTGATGCCGATGCGGATCGAGTCGCCCTCGACCCGGACCCACTCGTGGTCCGATGAGTAGCGGAGGTCCTCTGGCACGTTCATCCGCCGAACGCTAC
>JAFAFN010000211.1 GCA_023423475.1 Actinomycetes bacterium
GTCGTCGACCGCAGGGCGAGGCACCCCACGATCATCCCCCGTCGCACCCGCTCGATCCGAACCGGGCGAGCGGCGCCCATCGAGGACTCGGGTCAGCAGCCGGGGATCGGACCGAGCGCGCGACCGAGCAGCTCGCCCACCGGGTACGCCACGACGTGGCCGGAGTCGGGGTCGCGAGCTGCGACCAACGCGACGACCTCACCGGTCTCGGCGTCGGTGACGGTGCCGCCCGACAGCCCCGGGTCGGCCTCGACGTCGATGAGGAGCACCGTCGCGGTGCCGCCGTAGCCCGACCTCGGCTCGGCGCCCCGGACCGTCGCATCGAGCTCGACCCGCTCGCCGCCGGGGTAGCCGTGCACGACGACCTGGTCACCGACCGCCGCGGGCTCCGCCGCTGCAGGAGACCCGGTCGTCGCGTCGGCGGGCTCGATGCGCAGGACCGCCGCGTCGCGTCCGCTGATCGACCCGACGACGGTGGCGGCGCTGGTCGTGCCGTCGTCGTGGAGCACGTCGACGGTGCCCGCCCCGCGCACCACGTGCGCGTTGGTCAGCAGCATCGGCGTCCCGTCGTCGCCGCCGATCACGGTCGCGCTCGCCGAGCGCTGCTGCCCGCAGCCCGTCGCGATGACCTTGAGCGTCCCGTCGCGGTCCAGCACCCGCCCCGCCACCTCGGCGGACGGAGCGGGCGGCGCGGTCGAGCCGGACGCGGGCAGCAACGAGGAGGCGCCCACGCCGATCACCGCACCGAGCAGCACCGCCAGCGTGACCGCTCCCGCACCCACCCGCCGGTGTTCCGAGGCCGCCATGCCCTCGACCGAACCACTCGCGGGCGCCTCGGGCAAGTGGCAGATCTGCCCGGCGACTCAGCCGCGGTGCTGCACGTAGAGGTCCCAGAGCTCGTCGACGGCGGTCGTCGCGGGGACCTTCCCCTCTCGGACGAGCCCCTCGAGCTGGACCAGGCGCGACACCAACCGGTCGTCCGAGCGCAGGTCGTCGCGGAGCCGGTCGTCCAGCATCGACCACATCCAACGCACCTGCTGGGCGCGTCGACGGGTCTCGAGCTCCCCCGTGGCGCCCAGCTTCTCGCGGTGCACCTCGATCTGGTGCCACAGCTCGCCGAGCCCGATCCCCTCGAGACCCGAGCACAGCACCACCGGCGGGGTCCACGTGGGCGACGCCGGGGTCATGAGGTGCAGCGCGGCCCGGTAGTCGCCGGCCGCGAGCTCCGCCCGCTGGCGGTTGTCGCCGTCGGCCTTGTTGATGGCGACCATGTCGGCGAGCTCCAGCACGCCCTTCTTGATGCCCTGCAGATCGTCGCCCGCACCGGCGAGCATCAGCACCAGGAAGAAGTCGACCATTTCGGCGACGACCGTCTCGGACTGGCCAACACCGACGGTCTCGACGAGCACGACGTCGTACCCCGCGGCCTCGCACACGAGGATCGTCTCTCGCGTCGCCCGCGTCACCCCACCGAGCGTGGCGCCGGCCGGCGAGGGTCGGATGAATGCCGAGGGGTCCACCGCCAGGCGGGACATGCGGGTCTTGTCGCCCAGGATCGACCCGCCGGTCCTGGAGCTGGTCGGGTCGACCGCGAGCACCGCGACGCGATGGCCACGCGCCGTGAGGTCGATGCCGAGCTGGTCGATGAAGGTCGACTTCCCGACGCCCGGCACGCCGGTGATCCCCACCCGGTGGGCGCCACCGGTGAACGGCAGCAGCTCGGCGAGCACCTGCTGCGCGACCTCGCGGTGCGCCCGGTTGGCGCTCTCGACCAGCGTGATCGTCCGGGCGAGCACCGCTCGGTCTCCCGCACGAACGCCGGCGACGTGGTCCTCGACGGTCAGCCTGTTCGCCATCGGGCCCGCACCCTAGCGCCGGGCCGGATCCGGCGGACCCCCACGGAGCGTGTTCTAGGCTGCTCTCCGTGACCGGCACGCATCGCAACGTCTCGGACCCGGCGGGGGCCCGGTTGCCGACACGAGACACCACGGCCGTCGCGGGGTGCAACCCGTGAGTCGGCGGACCAAGGACCAGCGCAGGGACGACTACCTCGACATCGGGGCGTCGCTGGTGGCCGAGTCGTCGCTGTCGGGTGGTGCCGATCCCGGGCTCGCGCTCGCCCACGTGAAGCTGGCCGACGTCGCGGATCGGGCCGGTGTCACGAAGGGTGCGCTGTACCACATCTGGCCATCCCAGGAAGCGTTCTGGCGGGACCTGCTGCAGCACCTGCTGGACACCAACCGGCTCTTCGGCGCCGAGCAGCTGGCGATGGTCGGCACCGAGCTGACGGTCGCGTCGAACACCAAGCCGACGCTGCGCGTCTACAGCAACGCGCTGTTCGACTCGCTCGCGTCCGACCCGACGTTCTTCGCACGGATCAGCCTCTTCTCCTACCTGCAGGACGACTCGGTCCGCACCAGCCTCGACGAGGACTTCCGCCAGAGCGTCGCCCTCGCGCTGCCGGTCCTGGACGAAGCCGTGACCGCGATGGGCCGTCGCATGATCGACGACGACGCCCTCTCTGCGCTCGCCGTGTCGGTCGGCGCACTGCTCGAAGGGCTCTGCCTGCAGCGGCAGATCGACCCTGCGCGAACACCCGACCTGCCGATCGGACCGACCGCCGAGCGCTGGTCCCTCTTCGCCGCAGCCGCCGAAGCGCTCCTGTTCGCCTACACCGTCCCGGTGGACGCCGACGCGGACGACGCCCTCGCGACGGCGGCACGCTGATGCCGCGCCCCACCGCAGAGGACCGGCGTCGGGACTACCTCGACATCGGCACCGAGATCGTCATCAACTTCAACGAGGACGAGGCACGAG
>JAFAFN010000251.1 GCA_023423475.1 Actinomycetes bacterium
CCACCGGAGTGCACCGCTCGACAGCCCCGCCCCCAGGTGCCGGGCGACCGCGGTCGCCGCGACCGGCGGTGCACACAGCGCGGCGGTCAGGTGGTGCAGCGACGGTGCCCCGGGCAGCGGCTCGACGCTGATCGTCGGGGTGACCGGGACGCAGTCACCGAGCAGGTCGGGCACGGCCTCGACGACCCGGGTCTGGGTCGCGACGAGCACCTTGGGCACCATCCGGTCCCGTGCCCAGGCGGCGACACGCGGTGACCGCTCGGCCAGCGAGTCCAGGTCGACGCGGGGCGCCGTCCGAGCGGCACCCCGGATCCGACGGGCGTGCGTCGCCCACGTCAGGCGTGCCACGTCGATCATGCCGACGGTGACGAGACGGGCCGAACCGCTGCTGCTGGCTCGGGCGTCGAGGGCGCCGTCCCCAGCATCGAGATCGTCGGTGAGTGCGTAGAACTCGTCGCGGAACCCGGCGGTCGCGGTGGCGACGTCACCGAGTCGACCGCCCTCGGGGGACGGCACCGCCGGGATCCCGCGCGGTCCGGCGAGCAGCGGACCCCAGGTGGGTGCGGCGGCCGGCAGCTCGACGACCGAACGCTCACGGACCGGGAGCCCCCAACCGACCTCGACGAGCTCGGCGGCGACATCGCCGTCACGAACGGGCACGCGCTGCAGCACCGGAGCGCACACCCGGACGCTTGCGTCGAAGTGGGCGTCGTCGCTGCCCCACAACTCCACCAGACGAGCACGGTCGAGTACCGCCGCTCGCACGGCGGCGGTGTCCCGGGTCGAGAGGAACGAGTGGGGCTGCAGGAGGCACACGATGCCGTCCGCTGCGACGAGATCGAGCGACGCCACGAGGAAGAGCGAGGCGGTGTCGGCGTACCCGCCAGTACGACCGAGCAGCCGCGTCGCCGCGGCTCGTTGCCCTTCCCTACGGGCCGTCCTGGCCGAGAGCTGGTTGAGGAACGGCGGATTGCCGACCACCACGTCGATGTTGTCACGTGCCGCCGCACCGGCAGCGGCGGCAGGTGCGTCGGCGTCGAGCGCGTCGCCGACGTGGACCTGCACCTCGTCGGCCCCGACCTGCTCGCCGTGCTCCTCGGCCCACGCCACCAGCACCCGACGCGCCACCTCGGCCGCACCCGGGTCGATCTCGACGCCGACCAGCTGGCGGGTGACGACGTCACGTGGCGCCGAACCCCGCCGGTGCAGCTCGTCGGCGGCCGCGAGCAGGAAGGCACCCGATCCACAGCTCGGGTCGCAGACCGCTCTCGGCGCACGACCCAGGTGGTCGAACGCCAGGGCGACGAGCAGCTCCGCGAGGTCGACCGGCGTGTAGTGCGCACCCCGCTCGCGCCGCGTCGCGTCGTCGAGCCCACGTTCGTGGGCGTCGACGAGGTCGCGGGCTCTGCTGCTCACCGTCGTGAGCCCGGGCTCAGGGAGCGGTGGGGTCGAAGGACGACAAGTCCTTCAGCCGCGGGTCGTTCGAGAACATCTCGACGAGCGGCATGTCGAGTCCGAGGCGCTTCTGCATGCGCTTGATCTCGAGCTCCTGGTTCCACAGGGCGAGCGACACCACGAGCCCGGCCTCGCCGGCACGGGCGGTGCGCCCGGAGCGGTGCAGGTAGTTCTTGTGGTCGTTCGGCGGGTCGTAGTGGATGACGACGTCGACGTCGTCGACGTGGATGCCACGAGCCGCGACGTCGGTCGCGACGAGGACCTGCAGCTTCCCCGAGGAGAAGTTCGACAGCGCCTTCTCTCGCATGTTCTGGCGGAGGTCGCCGTGGATCGCCGCCGCCTTGACGCCCATGTCCTCGAGCTTGCCCGTTAGGCGGTCGGCGCCGTGCTTGGTGGCGGTGAAGATCATGGTGCGATCGCTCGCGTTGACGATCGAGGCCGCGACCTTCGCCTTGTCCATCTCGTGGACGGTGATGAAGCGATGCGTCATCTGCTCGACCGTCGCGCCGGGCGACGCGACCTCGTGGCGGGCGGGGTCGGTCTGGTACCGACTGACGAGCACGTCGACGGCCCCGTCGAGGGTGGCCGAGAAGAGCAGGGTCTGGTGGTCGCCTTCGACGTTGCGCAGGATCCACTCGACCGGCGGCAGGAAGCCCATGTCGGCCATGCGGTCGGCCTCGTCGATGATGACCTTCTGGACGTCCGCGACCGAGAGGTCGCCACGTTCGATGAGGTCGATCGCCCGGCCGGGCGTGCAGACCACGAGGTCGACGCCGTCCTTGAGCGCCTTGATCTGCTTCTCGACCGGGTCGCCGCCGTAGATCGCGGTGATCCTCGTGCCCCGCAGGTGCGCCAGGGGCAGCAGTTCGTCACGCACCTGCGTGGCGAGCTCGCGGGTGGGGACCAGGGCGATGCCCGTGGGTCGCCCCGGCTTGGCCTTGGGCAGGATCTGGAGCATCGGGAGTCCGAAGGCGAGGGTCTTGCCGGACCCCGTCTTCGCCTTTCCGCAGACGTCGCGACCGGCAAGGATGTCCGGGATGGTCATCTCCTGGATCGGGAACGCAGAGGTGATGCCCCGTTCGGAGAGTGCATGGCACAGGTCCTCGGCGATGCCGAGCTGTTCGAAGGTTGTCGTCATGTCCACTTCAAGTTCGTCGAATGGCGTCCATCGTACCGGTCGTGGCGGTTGCACCCGTCATCAGGACGACCGGCGAGGCCCGCTCCGGGGGACCACTTGAGCGCCGCCCAGGGTGCGGTCGAGGGGTCCACGGCGACGCCGCTCGCCCTGGTCGACGGCTGGGGCGCGCCGTTCGCCGCCGCCGCGGCGATCGATCCGTCGGGCTCGGTGCACGTGCACGGCGACACCCACCATGTGGTGCGCGTCGCGTCGATCACCAAGCTGTGCACCGCGTTGGCGGTGCTGGTGGCGGTCGAGGAGGCCGCCGTCTCGCTCGACGACCCGCTCGGGCCGGACGGCTCGACGGTGCGCCACCTGCTCTGCCACGCCAGCGGGCTCGACTTCGACGGAGAGGTCGTCGCCACCCCCGGCACACGTCGGATCTACTCGAACTCGGGTTTCGACCTGCTCGGCGAGCACGTCGCGCAGCGGTCGGGCATCGACTTCGGCGACTACCTCTCCGAGGCCGTGCTCGAGCCGCTCGGCATGGGCTCGAGCGAGCTGGACGGTGGTGGAGGTCAGGGCCTGCGGTCGTGCGTGGCCGACCTGGTGCACCTCGCCACGGAGCTCGCCCATCCGACGATCCTGCACCCCACGACGGTGGAGCAGATGCGCACGGTCCAGCTGCCCGAACTGGTCGGTGTCGTCCCGGGCTGGGGCCAGCACACGCCGTGCCCATGGGGACTCGGTCCGGAGATCCGTGGCGACAAGGTGCCGCACTGGACGGGGTCGCGCTGCTCCCCCGCCACCTACGGCCACTTCGGTGGCGCAGGTTCGCTGCTCTGGATCGACCCACGATCGGCAGTGACCTGCATCGCGGTGACCGACCGCCCGTTCGACGCCTGGGCCATCGGCGCCTGGCCGCCGTTCTCGGACGCGGTCCAGGCGTACTACTCCGCCGACGGCTCCTGAGCTGCGTTCTCGTCGGTCGCAGCAGCCGCTGACGCGCCGTCCCCGGTCGCTGCATCGCCGGTCGCCGGCTCGTCGGCCGCTGCATCCTCGACGACCGTATCGTCGCCGGTGACGTCGTCGGCCGTCAGCTCCTCGCCCACCACCACGCCGGCAGCCAGCGAGCCCTCGGCGACACCGGCAGGAGCGGCTGCGAACGCCAGCGGATCACCGCCGGCAGCGAGCTGCTCGGTCGCGTCGCGATCGATCGGGGACCCCTTCCAGAAGAGCCACAGGAGTCCACCGACGATCAGCACCATCGAGATCCAGGTGTTGACGCGGAGTCCCGCGACCTCGGTCGCGAAGTCGATGCGCAACGACTCGACCCACAGACGGCCGAGGCCGTAGCCCGCGACGTACACCGCGAACCAACGGCCGGGCTTGAGCACGACCTTCCTGCCCCCGAAGACGATCAACGCGGCGAGCATGAGGTTCCAGAGCCCCTCGTAGAGGAACGTCGGGTGGAACAACGTGCCGGGCGGGTACTCCGACGGCGGCGAGTCGACCTCGAGTCCCCAGAAGAGCTCGGTCGGTCGCCCGTAGAGCTCCTGGTTGAACCAGTTGCCGAGTCGTCCGATCGCCTGTGCCACCGGGACCGCCGGCGCCGCGGCGTCGGCCACCTGGCGCCAGTCGAGCTTCATCCGCCGGCACGCGATGATCGCGACGATCGCACCGAGCAGGACGCCACCGGGGATGCCGAGACCGCCGTTCCAGATGAAGAAGGCGTCGGGCCACCAGCGTCCGTCGGAGTAGCGATCGCCGAAGTCGGTGATGACGTGGTAGATCCGGGCACCGATCAGACCGGCGGGCACGGCGAAGATCGCCAGGGTCGTGATGTCCTCCGGGTCGCCGCCGCGGGCCTCGAAACGTCGACGGGCGATCGCGACCGCGGCGAGCACGCCGAGGGCGATGACGAGCCCGTACATCCGGAAGTTCAGCGGCCCGAGGGAGAGCTGTTGGAAGGGCGGGCTCGGGAGCGCGGCGACCAGGGTGGACATCGATGGGACCTCGGAGATCATGGGCGGTCCGCCGTCGGGGTCGACGTGGACGTGGTGGTGGATGAGCGACGGTCGTCAGCGAACGGCGAGTTCGACGCACCTGGGGGCGCATCGGCGTCGATGATCTGCTCGGGATCGTCGAGCCGGACGTCGGGCCAGTCGAACGCGGTCTCGGGGATGCAGACCGAGGCGCCGTCGAGCAGTCCGGTCGCGAGCTGGCCGTCGTTCGCGAACGGATCGACGGCCTCTCCCGAGGCGAGCCCGAGCAGGAACGGTTCGGTGTGATCACCAGCGGTCAGCGTCCTGGCCATGCAGGTCGCCGCGCTGGGCGACATGCGCCCGGCGCCGTAGAAGATCGCGGCGATGCTCTCCTGGACGTCGAGGCACTCGCTCAGGGCATCCACGACCACCGCCCGCTCGGCGTCGTCGAGGGCCAGGTCGTTGATCGACGCCCCCGTGGTGCCGGGCAGGTAGCCGAGCTCGAGCAGTCGGGCAGCGCCGACGCCCTCGACGATCGCGGTCGCGGCGCAGTCGGCCTCGGTGCGCTTCGGGGCCCAGTAGTCCATGTCGCCGGGCCGGTCCGAGAGGTCGAACGCCACGCCGACGACGACCATCTCGTCGGTCACCTCACCGTC
>JAFAFN010000261.1 GCA_023423475.1 Actinomycetes bacterium
CGTCGGCGAGCCGCTGCGCCCGGGGCTGGTGCACCGGCTCGACCGGGGCACCTCGGGCCTGCTGGTCGTCGCTCGCACCCAGGACGCCTACGTCGACCTCGTCGAGCAGCTCTCGACCCACTCCGTGCTGCGGGTCTACACGGCCATGACCTGGCGTCACTTCGAGCACCCCAACGGCGTGATCGACGCCCCGATCGGCAGGTCCAAGCGCGATCCGCTGCGCATGACCGTCGCCGCGGACGGACGGGATTCACGGACCCACTACCGCGTCGACGCGCAGTTCGATGAGCCGGTGTCGGCGTCGCTGGTCACCTGCGAGCTCGAGACCGGTCGGACCCACCAGATCCGTGTGCACCTCGCGTCGATCGGTCACGCCGTGCTCGGCGACGAGGTCTATGGAGGGCTCCGGCACTCGTTCCGGATGCCCCGCCCGTTCCTGCACGCCCGGCAGCTGTCGTTCCGGCACCCCGGATCCGACGAGTACGTCTCGTTCGAGGTCCCGTTGGCCGCCGAACTGCAGGCCGTGCTGGACCGCTTCAGCTGAGCGGCCCGGGGAGCGGCCTCAGTCGGTCGCGCCGACGGGGACCTCTCCCGGCCAGGGGGCCAGACCCTCGGTGATGCCGGCGAGGTCCTCGAGCGTGTAGGCCTCGAGCAGGGCTCGCATGTGGCCGCTGACGTCGTGCCAGATCGCGAGGAGCACGCACTGGCCCTCGTGGTCGCACGAGCCGTCGGTGTGGGGCTGCCCGAAGTCGCCCGCCTGGATTGGGCCGTCGACCGCCGAGACGATCTGGGCGAGGGTGATCTCGGCCGGTGGGCGAGCGAGGATGTAGCCGCCGGCGACGCCCCGCTTGGAGCGGACGAGTCCTGCGCCCTTGAGGGCGAGCAGGATCTGCTCGAGGTAGGGCTGCGGCAGACCGGTGCGCTCCGCGATGTCGCGGACCGACGTCGGACCGTCGCCGTGGTGCAGGGCCAACGACAGCAGCGCCCGGCTCGCGTAGTCACCTCGTGTCGAGACCTTCACCCCACCATCGTAGGCGGCGGACCATGAGTCCGCGGATTGTTGCTCCGCAGGGGCCGAACCTCTGTAGCGTGGAGGGGTACGTCACGAGGAGACTCCAACGGTGGGCGATGAACCGGCGGCCGTAGCGGCCCCACAGGATCTTCAACTGGTGTCCGGTCCGGTCCTTCCGGACTACGAGGGCGCCTGCACGACCAACGTCGTCAACGTCCTGATCGACGACCCCGACCACCCTCCGGCGTGGTTCCCGGAGGGGATCGCCGGCGCGGACCAGATCGTCATGCTGGTGCTCGACGGCCTCGGGTGGGACCAGATGATGGAGCGTCGCTCCATGCTCCGTGGCCTCACCCTGATGAACGCGGCGCCGATCACGACGGTGGCGCCGACGACGACCGCGACGGCCCTGACGTCGATCTCGACCGGTCTGCCCCCGGGGGAGCACGGCGTCATCGGCTACCGGATGAACATCGACGGCGACGTCCTCAACGTGCTGCGGTGGATGACGTCCCGTGGTGATGCCCGAGAGGTCATCCCACCCGAGTCGATCCAGCACGACGTCGCGTTCGGCGGTCAGCGACCGCCGGTGGTGGTGCGCGCCGAGTTCCGTGACACCGGTTTCAGCCGGGCGCACCTCAGCGGGTGCCGCCACGTGCCCTACCGCATGCCCTCGACCCTCATGGCCGAGATCATGCACCAGCTGCAGCTCGGCGAGCCGTTCATCTACGCCTACTACGACGGCATCGACAAGGTCGCCCACGAGTACGGGCTCAGCCACTTCTACGACACCGAGCTGGTCTTCGTGGACCGGATGGTCGAGTACCTGATCCAGGAGCTGCCGCCGGGCGCCGCCCTGGTGATCACCGCGGACCACGGCCAGGTCGACGTCGGCAGGCGGATGATCACGCCGCACCCCGAGGTGCTGTCCCACGTCGCCCACCAGTCGGGCGAGGCTCGGTTCCGTTGGCTGCACGCCCACCCGGGCGACGAGGCGGCGCTGCTCGACGCCGCCACGCGGCACCACGGCGACGTCGCCTGGGTCGTCACGCGGGACCAGGTCGTCGAGGACTGCTGGTTCGGCCCCAAGGTCCTGCCGGGTCCGCTGTCGCGGCTCGGTGACGTGGCCCTGGTGCCCTTCGAGCCGGTCGCGTTCGAGGACCCCAACGACACCGGACCCTTCGTGCTCCAGGGGCGCCACGGCTCGATGACCTCGGCCGAGGTCATGGTGCCGCTCCTGGTCGCCCGCGGCTGATTCACCGCCGGCGGCGCACGCCGAGCAGGTCCGCGGCCTGCTCCCGCCACGTCTGGCCCTACGATCGGCGCCATGTCCGATCTGGAGAGCAACGGTTCCGACCCGGCGGGTGCAGAGGTCGTGCGCCCCGACGACGTGCAGGCCTCGGCCGTCGATGCTGCCGAGGAGTCCGTCGAGATCGAGTCGCCCGCGAAGATCATCCGCATCGGCGCCATGGTCAAGCAGCTGCTCGAAGAGGTGCGCAACACCACCGTCGACGACGCCGCGCGTGACCAGCTGCGCCGGATCTACGCCAACTCGGTCACGGAGCTGAAGACGGCGTTGTCGCCGGAGCTCGGTGAGGAGCTCGATTCGCTCTCGTTCGACTTCTCTGGTGAGGCGGCGCCGAGCGAGGCCGAGCTGCGCATGGCACAGGCACAGCTCGTCGGCTGGCTCGAAGGCCTCTTCCACGGGATCCAGGCGACCCTCGTCGCCCAGCAGATGGCCGCACGCCAGCAGCTCGAGGGCATGCGCGGGCCGGTCCCGCAGATCGCCCCGCAGCAGAACGCAGGGCCCGGCTACCTCTGATCCGCGGGTGAGGGAAGGGGGAGAACTCCCCTCCGGATCGACGGCTGATCGAAGAAGCCGACCGCTACCATCGCCGCCGAGGTTGCTGCAGGGCGAATGACTCGCAACGCACCGGGGGGAGCATGATGCGACGGTCGTCGGTTCGCGGGTGGTGCGTGGTCGGAGCGGTCGTGGCGGTGACCGCGACCTCGTGCGGGACACCGCCGAGCAGTGGTGGGGGAGCGATCCCGGAGTGTCCCCAGCGACAGACGGTGGCCGTCGAGCTGGCCGACCAGGTCGACTTCTCGACCGTGCGGGCCGTGTCGCCCAACGGCGAGTGGATCCTGAGCTCGAAGACGATCGCCGGCGAGCTCGAGCTGGCCGTGCGCAGGACGCAGGTCCTGGCAGCGCCGATGCCCATCGGTACGGTGAGCATGGGTACCGAACAGTTCGCCGT
>JAFAFN010000356.1 GCA_023423475.1 Actinomycetes bacterium
GGTGAGACATGTGTCACCAGGACGATGGTGCCCGGCTCGTCGAGCTGGGAGGCCCAGTCGACGCACGCGGCTCGCACCCGCTGGCCGAGCGCGGCGATCGACTCGCCGCCGGGCGGCGCGAAGTCGATGTCGGACTGCCACCGCTGCCACGTCGCGACCGGCACGTCGGACACCGGTGTGCCGTCGAACTCGCCGTAGTCGAGCTCGACGAGGCGATCGTCGATGGTGACGGGGCGGCCGAGTGCCTCGGCGGTCTCCCGCGTGCGCAGCAGCGGGCTCGCCACCACCCCGAGGATCCGACCGTAGGCACCCGAGTCGATCGACGCGGCGAGCGCGGCGGCCTGGAGGCGACCCGTGTCGTCGAGCGGCGGGTCGAGTCGTCCGAGCAGGGCACCCCGGGCGTTGGCCTCGGTGCGACCGTGTCGGACCAGGAGCAGGGAACGGCGATCGTCGGTGGTCATGTGCGTCCTCCTCGTCGGGTCGCGCCCCCGGGCCCACGCCGACCGTCGCCGCCCATGATCGAACGGTCGAGCTGCCCGGTCCGCAGGAAGCGCGAGCGGCGCTCCGGGTCCTCGAGACCGAATCGGCGGTAGGCCCAGACACCGACGGCGATCGCGACCAGGTCGAGCAGCGCGCTCAGCCACCCCCGCGACAGCTCCGGCGCCGCGCCGGGGGTGAACTCGAGCCCGAGGAACGGCCACCAGAAGGTCTCGGTGCGACCCCACGCGAAGTCCAGGACGATGTGCAGGTACATCCCGATCGGCAGTCCGAGCCAGCGCCGTCGCACCAGTCGCCGCTTCGACGTCGCGGCCATGACGACCACCAGGACCAGGGTCGGGAGCGCGAGCGAGTGCAGCGGTCCCGCACCGAAAGGGATCTCGACCACGGGCAGCACGGCGCCGAGCGCGACCAGGCGGTAGTCGAGTGCAGGGCTCTGGAAGACCGCCCAGGTCAGGACGACCGACATCACGGCGAACCAGATGATCATCGCGGCGTCATCGCACGATCCGACACGGACGGGGCGAGTTCAACGAACGAGCATCCGGAAGCACTCCGGACAGGTGACGACCTCGTCGTCGGGCGCCTTGCGCAGCACCGCGACGTCGGCAGCCGGGATCTCGAGATGGCATCCCTCGCAGCGAGCGCCGTGCAGTCGTGCGACCGCGACACCGCCGAGCTGCTCGCGCAGCGCGTCGTACTCGGCGAGCAGTCCCCCATCGATGGCTGCCGCCGCGGTCGCACGCTCGGCACGGGTCGAGTCCACCAGGACGTCGATCTCGGCACGTGCGACCTCGATACGAGCACGGAGCGCCGCGATGTCGACACCGAGGGCTTCGATGCGCCCGGTGCTCCCCGCCAGCTCGGCCTCGATCGGCTCGGCGAGCTCCATCTGCTCGATCGCCTGCTCCTCGAAGTGGGCCTGCCGCACCTTCAGCGCAGCATGCTCCTCCTGGAGGGACTCGAGCTCCTTGTGCGAGGTCACCGACCCGTCGTAGAGCGATGCGTCGATCTCGGCCGCCTTCGCCTCGAGCTGGGACGCGTGGGTCTCGGCCTCTTCCTCGGCGCTGCGCACGACGTCGAGTCGCCCGGCGATCTCGGCCGACGACGCGGTCTCGGTCGCGACGCGCGCCTCGAGCGCAGCCAGCTCGCTCAGCTCCGGGAGGTTCGCTCGTCGGTGCAACAGCTGGTCGACGGCGGTGTCCAGTTCCTGGACGCCGAGGAGGTGCTCGAAGGTCGCCACACCCGCACCATAGGCGTCCTCGTGCGTCGGCTCAGTCGTCGTCCGCGGTGCCGCCGTCGTCGCCGCCACCACCGCCACCCGTGTCGCCCCCGCCACCGGTGTCACCACCACCGCCGCCGCTCGGCGTCGATGGCGCCGGCGCTGCGGTGGTCGCGGTCGAGCCCCCGGACGGACGCGTGCCCGACGACGACTTCTTCGTCGAGGACGACTTCTTGGTGCCGGAGCTCGACGAGGACGACTTCGAGTTGTACTGCTTCCACGGATCCGCGATGTACGACCGTGAGCCGTAGCTGTCGGGCTCCTCGAACTCGCGCACCGGCAGGTCCTCGAGGTAGGCGTACATGAACTCCTGCCAGACCTTGGCCGCGGTGCTCCCGCCCTGGACCTTGCCGCCCTTCATCTCGCACTGGCACGAGGGGTCGCCGATCCAGACCGCGGTCGCGAGCTCCGGGGTGAACCCCACGAACCAGACGTCCGCGTTGATGCCGCCGTCGGCCTCGTTCGTCCCGGTCTTGCCGGCCGCCGGGCGACGGTCGGGCAGCGAGCCACCGCGATAGGTGCCGCCGGTGACGACCGCCTCGAGTGCGACGGTGGCCTGACGGGCCGAGTCGACCGAGATCGCCTGCTCGGTGGTCGGCTGGTACTCGTAGAGCACGTTGCCGTTGCGATCCTCGACCTTGGAGACGAAGTGCGGCGGGTTGAACCTGCCGTCGTTCGCGATCCCGGCGTACGCCGCTGCCATCTCGAGCGGTCGGACGTCGACACCACCACCGAGTGTCATCGACTTCACCGGCTTGGTGTCCTCGAGGGTGTTGATCCCCAGCTTCTTCGCCACGGCGAGCACGTTGTCGCCGCCGACGGCCTCCTGGAGCCGGACGAAGGCGCAGTTGTTCGACGATGCGGTGGCCCGCACGAGGTCGAGCGAACCGCCCTTGCAGCCCGAGGGCCACGACGTCGTCGACGACGGCAGGTCCCAGTCGTCGTAGAGCGATCTCGGTGCAGGCGCCGCCGAGATCGAGTCACGGACTGAGTGGCCCTCTTCGAGCGCGGCGATCAACGTGAAGGTCTTGAACGACGAGCCGGGGCTGCGACCACCCGCGGGCATGGCGACCTCGACGATCCCCTTGCCCTCGATCTCGGTCTCGCCGACCACCGCTCGCACCGCGCCCGTCGCAGGTTCGACCGACGCCACCGCCGCAACGGTGGTCGGGTTGAGCTCCTTGATCGGGTTGTTCTCCGACGCCGCCACCGCGAGCATCTGCGCCCGGGGATCCATGGTCGAGGTGATGGTGAGACCGCCGTTGAAGATCAGGTAGCGCCGCAGCTCCTCGGTGGGCGCGAGCCACTCGGCGCGGAGCAGCTCGTCACGCACCCGCCGTTCGAAGTACGACAGGTCTCGGGCGCTCGCCGAGGACGACACCGACTGGGCCTCGGTGGGCAGCGCCGAGATGGCGATCAGGTCGGCTTCGGGCTGGGTGACCAGGTCCTGTTCGACCATCCGGCCGAGCACGACCTTGCGTCGCTCCAGCGCCACCTCCGGGTAGCGGATCGGGTCGTAGTAGTTCGGGTTACGGATCAACGACGCGATGACTGCCGACTCCGCATAGCCGAGCTCGGATGCCGGCTTGCCGAAGTAGACCTGCGACGCGGCCTCGACCCCGTAGGCGCCCCGACCGAGGTAGACGAGGTTGAGGTACTGCTCGAGGATGCGGTTCTTGCAGTCGACCTTCTCGGCGTCCTTGCAGAACTGGTTCTCGAGCTGGATCGCGAGGCTCGCCTCCTTCACCTTGCGGGTGATGGTCTGCTCGTCGCCGACGAGGGAGAGCTTCACGAGTTGCTGGGTGATCGTCGAGCCGCCCTGCGAGATGCCACCCGCTTCGGAGTTGGCGCGGACCGCTCGCAGGACGGACTTCGCGCTCACGCCGTCGTGGCGGTAGAAGTCGGCGTCCTCGACGGCGAGCACGGTGTCGATCAGCTCGTCGGACACCTGGTCGAGGGTGACCACACGCCGGTTCTCCGCACCGACGAGACCGCCGGCGGGCTGGCCGTACATGTCGAGGATCTTGCTGCCCTCGGGCAGCTCCGGCAGCGCGATGTTCGAGGCCGGCTCGAAGGACGCCGCGTTGCGCAGCTCTCCGAGCTGCGGCGCCAGTTGCGAGCCGATCAGTCCGATCGCGGCAACGCCGGCGACGACGATCAGCGTGAAGCGCAGGAGCAGGGAGACGGTTCGTGACATGACAGGCTGTGCGGACGCGCTGCCCGGCCGGGTGACGCCACGTGCGACAGGCTATCCGGGACCGGGTCACTGCCCCTTGCGCCCGACGACACATCTCCCACGGACCTGAGAAAGGACTCCGATGCCACAGGA
>JAFAFN010000368.1 GCA_023423475.1 Actinomycetes bacterium
CTCAGGCCCTCGCCCCGCAGCTGGTTGAGCACCTCGACCATGCGGTCGGCCTCGCGGTCGGCGAGCGCCGCGGTGGGCTCGTCGAGGATGAGCGTCGAGGGGTGCACGACGAGGGAACGACAGATCATGACCAGCCGCTGCGCCGCAGGGCTGAGGTGGCGGACCAGCGTCCCGGGCTCGACGTCGAGTCCGACGCGGGCGCAGACCTCCTCGACGGCGCGCACGCTCGGCCGCGTGGACACGAACGGCCCGGAGGCCATCCATCCCCCGGCGAGCACGTTCTCGGCGACCGTCAGGTCCTCGGCGATGGCCAGCTCCTGGGTCACGAACCCGACGCCATGGCGTCGCGCCGCTCGCGGCGTCGCGACCCGACGGACGGCGCCGTCCACGATGACGTCGCCGCCGTCGGGTTGCACGGCACCGGTGAGGATCTTCACCAGCGTCGACTTGCCCGCACCGTTCGCTCCGAGCAGCGCGACGGACTCGCCGGGACGCACCGACATCGACACGTCGTCGAGCGCCAGGATCCCGGCGTAGCGCTTCGACACGCCGCGCACCCCCAGCACGACGTCCGCCGGGTCGGTCATGTCGACCGGACCAGCGGCCACGGTGAGGTCGACGAGCTCGTCGCCGGAGGACCCGCTCACGCCACACCTCGGGACGCTGCCTTGGACAGGACGACCGCGGCGATCAGCAGCGAGCCCTGGACGATCTGTGCGATCCAGGACTGCACGCCGATCATGATGAGGCCGCTCTGGACCACGGCGAGGAACGCCGCGCCGACGAGGGTGCCCGCGACGTCGAAGATGTTCGAGCGGAACGCGGTGGTCCCGAGGAAGCAGGCGGCGTAGGTCGGCAGCAGCAGCGCGACGGCGGAGTTCGGGTAGTACGAGGCCGACTGCGCCATGAGGATGACGGCGGCGACCGACGCACCGACGGCCGAGACCACGAACCCGCTCGCTCGCAGGACGTCGACCCGCACGCCGGCGAGACGCGCCGCCTCGGGGTTGCCGCCCGCCGCTCGCATTCGTCGACCCACGACGGTGCGCTCCATGCCGACCCAGACCAGCAGCGCGAACACCGCCGCGATCAGCACGGCGTTCGGCACCCCGAGCGTCCGGCCGACGGCCAGCTCGGTGAACTCGACCGGGATGCCGTCGTAGAGGGTGACGCCCCGCATGATCCCGAACTCGAGACCGGCGAAGATCGTGCCGGCGCCGAGCGTGATGATGAACGCGTTGACCTGCGACTTGACCACGATCGTGCCGACGAGGAGCCCCATCAGGGCCGCGGCGACGACCACGATGCCGATGGAGCCGAGCCACGGCAGCCCCTGGCTGCTGATCAACCAGATGAGCACCGCGCCCGAGAGCTGCGCGCCATTGCCGATCGAGAGGTCGAACTCGCCGAGTCCCAGGGGCACGGTCAGCGCCACCGCCAGGATGATCAGGGGTGCGGCGATGCTCGCCGTCGATCGTGCGTTCGCGATCGTGAAGAACGAGTTCGGCTCGAGGATGCCGAAGACGGCGATCACGACCCCCAGCATCAGCAGCAGGCCGAAGCGGGTGACGAACTTGAGGACTGCCTGTCCCGCGGGCGGGGCGTGGTCGGTTCGGACCGGAGTGGGATCACCACTCGGTTCGTGCAACACACTCGTCTCGGTCGGTGTTCGACCTTGTTCCAACACGTGGACTCCTGGACTGGTGATCGGTGGGGTTCGCAGTCGTTCGCCGTGGAGGGGGGTCTCCGACGACGAACGACCGGCGAGAGGTCCGCTCAGCGCGGGGTGAACTCGATGTGCAGCTCCTTGAGCGCACGCAGGAAGTAGTTGGGGTGGTACTCGAAGGTGTTGCCGTCGCCGTAGCGGATCGACTCCACACGGTCGACGAGGCCCTTGAATCCCCAGAACAGCTCGCGTCGGGCGAGTGCGGCACCCAGGCAGAAGTGGGCGCCGAAGCCGTAGCCGAGGTGGCCCTTCGCGGCCGTGCGCTCGAGGTCGACGTCGGCGGGGCAGCCGAACTCGCGACCGTCGCGGTTGCCTGCGGCGAAGCGCATGTTGAGGATCGAGCCGGCGGGCAGCTCGACGCCGTGGAGCTCGGTGTCGTAGGCGACCTCGCGCAGCAGGCCCTGCACCGGCGTCTCGAGTCGCACGACCTCCTCGATGAACACCGGCAGGTACTTGTCGGGGTCGGCCTTCAGCGCCTCCCAGACCTCGGGCTTCTCGATGAGCATGACGACGCCGGCGGACAGCGCGTTCGTCGTGGTCTCGGAGCCGCCCACGAAGATGTCGGCCATCATCTCGCCGTGCAGCTCCTCGTTCGTCAGCGTGCGGCCCCACTCGGGGATCGGCTTGTTGACCAGGTCGCTCAGCACCGTGTCCTCGGGGGTCTCGCGGAGCCGCTCGAAGATCGCCTGGAAGTAGTGCTGGGCCTCGATCTCCTGCTCGGCGGACCAGAGGCGCTCCTCCATGGTCTGCATGAGGCCGAGCCGCTGGACCCAGGCGTCGGTCCACGCCTTG
>JAFAFN010000382.1 GCA_023423475.1 Actinomycetes bacterium
CACGAGCGGTCCCTCAACATCGACTTCCTGCTCGGCTACCTGCGCCAGCTGCTCCCCCGTCGGCCCGACCTGAAGGTGATCATCACGTCGGCCACGATCGACACGGCACGGTTCAGCGAGCACTTCGACGACGCGCCGATCATCGAGGTCGAGGGCCGCACCTTTCCCGTCGAGGTCCGCTACCGCCCACTCGAGGACCCCACCGGCGAGCAAGGCCCCCGGGACCAGGTCGACGGCATCTGCGACGCCGTGCAGGAGCTGATCCGAGCGGTCGACGGCGACATCCTCGTGTTCTGCTCCGGCGAGCGGGAGATCCGCGACGCCGCCGCCGCGATCGACGACCTGCGGTTGCGTGACACCGAGGTGTTCCCGCTCTTCGCTCGGTTGTCGGCCACCGAGCAGCACCGGGTCTTCGAACGCCACGGCGGTCGACGGATCGTGTTGGCGACCAACGTCGCCGAAACATCGCTGACCGTGCCGGGCATCCGCTCGGTGATCGACCCGGGCACCGCCCGCATCTCGCGGTACTCGAACCGCACCAAGGTGCAGCGGCTGCCGATCGAGGAGATCTCGCAGGCATCGGCCAACCAGCGATCCGGCCGCTGTGGACGGGTCGGGCCCGGCGTCGCGATCCGGCTCTACGACGAGGCTGATTTCGACGCCAGACCCCAGTTCACCGAACCCGAGATCCGACGCACGAACCTCGCGTCGGTGATCCTGCAGATGGCCAACCTCGGACTCGGCGACGTCGCGTCGTTCCCGTTCGTCGACCCGCCCGACGACCGCAACATCCGCGACGGCATCGCGTTGCTCGAGGAGCTCGGAGCGGTCGACCCCGACCGTGCCGGAACACGGAAGTGGCTCACTCCGTTGGGCCGCCAGCTGGTCCGCATGCCCGTCGACCCGCGCCTGGGCCGCATGGTCATCGAGGCAGGCGAGCACGGCTGTCTCCACGAGGTGATGGTGATCACCGCCGGGATGTCGATCCAGGACCCGCGGGAACGACCGTTCGACCAGCGCACCCAGGCCGATCAGCTCCACGCCAGGTTCCGCCATGCCGACAGCGACTTCCTGAGCTACCTCGTGCTGTGGGACCACCTGCGCGAGCAACGCCGGGAACGCAGCTCGAACCAGTTCCGCAAGATGTGCCGCAACGAGTTCCTGAACTTCAACCGCATCCGTGAGTGGCAGGACATCTACGAGCAGCTCCGTCGGGCGACCAGGTCGCTCAGGTTCGCGCCGAACACCGTCGCTGCCGAGCCCGACGACATCCACCAGGCGTTGCTCAGCGGACTGCTGTCGCACATCGGGATGAAGGACACCCCCGACAAGGCCCGCGGGTCCCGTGGACGAGATGGCGGACGAGACGGTCGGGAGCGGCGAGCAACGGTCGAGTTCATCGGAGCGCGACAGGCACGCTTCGCGATCGCACGTGGCTCGGCGGTCGCGAAGAACCCGCCGAACTGGGTCATGGCCGGCGAGCTCGTCGAGACCAACCGGCTCTGGGCGCGCACCGCGGCGCGTATCGATCCTGCGTGGGTCGAACGGCTCGGCGAGCACCTGGCCAGGTACAGCTACGGCGAGCCCTGGTGGGAGCGTGAACGCGGCGCGGCGATGACCCACGAGCGGGTGACCGTCTACGGACTGACGATCGTCGCGGCTCGTCGCACCGCCGTGGCGGCCGTCGACGCCGAGGTGGCCCGTGAGATGTTCATCCACCACGCCCTCGTCGAGGGCGACTGGGACACCCATCACAAGTTCATGGCCCGCAACGCCGAGGTCGCGGCAGAAGCCGAGCGGCTCGAGGCCCGCGCTCGGCGCAGCGATCTGATCGTCGAGCACCGCTCGATCTACGACTTCTACGACCAGCGTGTCCCGGCCGACGTCACGACCGGCCCGGAGTTCAACCGCTGGTGGAAGCAGGAGCGCCGCACCAACGGCAAACTCCTCGACTTCTCGCTCGACGACCTGCTCGCCGAGGACGCGATCGACGCGATCGATCCGCTGGCGTTCCCCGACGTGTGGCGTGACGGCGATCGTGAGCTGCCCGTCAGCTACGAGTTCGATCCGAGCAGCGAGGACGACGGAGCCACCATCACGATCGACGCAGGCATCGTCGGGCAGCTCGACCCCACCAGCTTCGACTGGAACGTGCCGGGGTTCCGCGACGAGCTCATCGACGCGCTCATCCGCACCCTGCCGAAGCAGCTCCGCAAGCTGTTCGTCCCGGTGCCCGACACCGTCGCCCTCATCAGCCCGCACATCACCCCGGACGGCGGCTCGGTCGTCGAAGGTGTGCGACGCGAGTTGAACCGGATGCTCAACGTGCCGCTGCCGGCGGACGCCTTCGACCTGGATGCCCTGCCCAAGCACCTGCGCCCGTCGTTCCGCATCGTCGACCTCGACGGCAAGGAGCTGGCGTCGGGCAAGGACCTCCGGGCGCTCGCCGAGCAGGTCCACGCGGAGTCCACGGCGATCGCCGCGAGCGTCGACACCGGTCTCGAGCAGCGGGGGCTGCGGAGCTGGACCTTCGGCGACCTACCGGGGTCGATCGAACGGGTCGTGAGCGGACGGGTCGTGACCGCCTACCCGGCGATCGCTGATGACGGCGACTCGGTCGCCGTCGTCGCGTGCACGACACGCGAGGAGCAGTCCGCGACGATGTGGGAGGGCACACGTCGACTGGTCCGGCTCGCACTGCCCGCACCGGCTCGCCAGGTCGACGCGCTGCTCGACGCGCCGACCCGAACGGCGATGGCGAACAGCCCGCTGCAGTCCAAGGTCGACTGGTACAACGACATCATCAGCTGCGCGCTCGACCACCTGATCGCCACGGCGGGCGGCCCGGTGTGGACCGAGGCGGCGTTCGCACCGATCCTCGCCACCGCCCGCGACGGCTTCCACGACGACCTGACGACGGTCTGCGGTGCCGCGTCCGGGCTCATCGCCCGGCACACGACGATCCGACGGGCGCTGGACCGCCTCACCGCACCGTCGCTCGAACCGGCGGTCACCGACCTCCGCGAGCACCTGGACCGACTCGTGTATCCAGGGGTGCTCACCGGTGTCGGCTTCGACCGACTCGCCGACGTCGACCGCTACCTCCGGGCGATCGAGTGGCGGCTGTCGCGGCTCCCGGAGCGCGTCCGACGTGATGCCGAGCTGATGGAGCGGTGCCGCCGCCTCGAGGCCGACTACGACGACCTCCGCCGGACCGCCGTGCCGGGCCCGGATCTCGACGCGATCGCCTGGGCGCTCGAGGAGTTCCGTGTCAGCTCCTTCGCCCAACAGCTGCGGACCCCGGTCCCGGTCAGCGAGAAGCGGATCCGCAAGGAGATCCACCGGCTGCACCGAGGCCTGTAGGACCGGCGGCGGAGCACGGCACCCAATCGACCGCACGAAGGTCCTCCGCCCGATCCGGTCGAGCGATGATCGCCTTCGCGCCATTGATCCCACGGCGAGGATTCCGTCCACGCTGTGAATACCTCTCTGCCGAGCAGACGTCTGTGCCCACCCCGGTGCAGGCGCCGCTGCCCGCCTCATGTCCTCGTCGTCGACGACGCCCCGGTGTCGGTCTCGAAGCCGTGTTTGACACCCCACACCGCGGCCTGGACGCGATTCTCGAAGCCGAGGCGTCGGTACAGCTTCCGTATGCGTGACTTGAGCGTGTTCGGGCTGATGTAGAGCCGCTCCGCGATGGCGTCGTTCTCGTAGCCCTGGGTGATGAGGGCGAGCACCTCGGCCTCGCGCTCCGTGAGGTCGTGCAGCTTGCCGGGCCAGCGGCGATCCGCGGCCGGTGGCGCGGCCCTGCGCTCGCTGACGACGACCTCGCCCGCCGCGATGCGCACGACCGCGTCCACCAGCTGCTCGCCGCTGAGGGACTTGGACAGGTAGCCGTGCAGGCCGAACTGCAGACCGGTCCGCACGAGCGCAGGATCGAGGTTGTCGGTGAAGATCGCCACGTTGGAGAAGCGGCTGTCAGCGATCACCTTCTGCACGTCGCCGGTGTTCACCTCTCCGACGCCGAAGACGTCGTACAGCACCACGTCGACCGGGAGCGACGGAGCGTCGTTGACGACGAGCTCGACGATCTTCACTCGGTCGGCATGCAGGGCGAGCACGGCGGCAAGGCCGCGGACGACGATCTCGTAGTCGTTCACGATGGCCAAGGTGACCGGCAGGTCCGGAGTCGGAGTGGGTACCACGGACGCCGGACTTCCCTACCGCCCGCGTGGTCAAACACCCCTGAGGGTGTTTTGGGCCGACAACTGGGCGTGAATGCCGCCACGGGCGGGATGTCGCCTCGGCCGACTCGTAGGATGCCTCGGGTGCTGATCGACGGCGATCCCGACATCCATCTGACGGTCGATCTCTCCGACCGAGCGGGAGTGAAGCATCTCACCCTGGCAGGTGATCTCGACCTCGGTGGCGCCGAGGTCCTGGACGCTGCTCTCGCTGAGGTGAACGCAACCGAACCCGTCGAGCTCGACCTGTCGGGGATCGAGTTCGTGGACTCCTCGGGCATTCGTTCGCTGATCGTGGCGCGCAGCACCAGACCGGTCCTCCTCGTCGCGCCGTCCCGAGCGGTGCTCCACACCTTCGAGATCGCGAACGTCCTCCACCTGCTCGAGCCGGCATGACCGACCGCCCCTCGGAACGTGAGCTCGAGCTGCTCACCGACCACCTGACCCGTGCGGAGCGTTCGGGCGCGGAGGTCCGGACGCACACTCCCGCAGCCGGCGCCGAAGGTCTCGGCGTCGCCGCCCTGGCCCGGGCACTCCACGTCTCACGGAGCTCGATCATGATCACCGACGCGGAGCTCGACGAACCCGGCCCGGCGATCCTGTACGTGAACCCCGCCTTCGAGGCGCTGACCGGCTACTCCTCCGACGAGGTGATCGGCCGGAACCCCCGGTTCCTGCAGGGTCCACGCAGCGACCGACAGGTGCTCGACCGACTGCGCCAGGACGTGACCTCGACGGGCAGCTTCGAGGGGCAGACCATCAACTACCGCAAGGGCGGGGAGCCCTTCGTCATGTCGTGGCGCATCTCGGCGGTGCGTGACGACGCCGGCGTCGCCGACTCCTACGTGGCGGTGCAGGACGACCGAACGCTCGCGTGGCTGGACCGGATCCGGGCGAGCGAGGCGGTCGCCGCGCTGCAGCGGACCTTGCTGCCGTCGTCGACCGATGCCATCGACGGCGTCGATGTGGCCACGTTGTACCGGCCGGCGGACGGACACACCGAGGTCGGCGGGGACTGGTACGACGCGGTCGAGTCCCACGGCTCATTGCACCTCGTGGTGGGCGACGTCGCCGGACACGGCATCGGCGCCGCAGCCGACATGGGCAAGATCCGGTTCGCGCTGAGCTGCCTGCTGCGTTCGGGGATGGACGTCACCGATGCGATGGCGACGGTCCGAGCAGCACTGCAACGAGAGAGAGCCCACTTCGCCACCGTCGCCCTGGCGACGATCGACCCCACACGCTGCCATCTCGAGGTGCGCACCTACGGGCATCCCGGCGTCGTGCACCTCTCACAGGGTCGGGCGACGGTGCTGCGATCGGCGGATCCGCTCGTCGGCATCGACGTCGTCCGCCCGGAGGACCTGGTCGAGGTCTCGATCGAGCCGGGGGACCTCGTCGTGCTGTTCACCGACGGCCTGGTCGAGTCCCGCACGACGACCGTGGTCGAGGGCACGGAGCAGTTGACCGCCCACGTCGAACGACTCGCTGCGGAGGTACGCGACCTCGACGAGCTCGCCCACCAGCTGGTCGAACGCTGCCTCGATGGCCGACGCCCCACCGACGACCTGGCCATCCTGATCGCACGGATCGCCTGAGCCCGGCCTGCACGCGGCCCTGATGTCGCACGACGTCCGCACCACCGACGGACCGTCGAAGGTCGGTTGTACCGTGAGGGGTGTGGAGGAGTCACCCGAAGCGCGTCTCGGCGACACGTTCATCTCGGAGTCGGTGCTGACACGCCCGTTGCTGGAGCAGCGCCTGCTCGAGCTCAGGGTCGACGATCCGACGGTCGCCGCCTTGTTCAGGGTGATGAGCAACCCGACGTGGAACTGGACGAACGCCCGGGGCTGGTCCGATCCGGAGTGGCTCGGGCGAGGTCGGGCGCGCCGAAACGCCCCGGGGACGTAGCCAGAAGCGCGACCGGAGGACGAAGCGGTGAAGGGCACCCCGGACGTTCGTCGTCGCAGCGTGGGCCGTGGAGCGGTCAGGGTCGCCCGGCTCCGGGGACGTCGAGCACCTCGCCACCGTCGGCCACGCGGAGCCGAGGACGCAACAGATTCGATCCAGTGT
>JAFAFN010000460.1 GCA_023423475.1 Actinomycetes bacterium
GGCGAGTCGCAACGCGCCTCGCCGCCGATAGGTTCTCCGGGTGGATCGTGAGCCTGTCGTCCAGCCCGTCGCGTCGGTGGTCATCCCCGCGCACGACGAACAACAGGTGATCGGTCGATGCCTGGACGCGTTGGCGCGTGGCGCCGCGCCCGGCGAGTTCGAGGTCGTGGTGGTCAGCAACGGCTCGATGGACCGGACCGCCGAGATCGCCCGTCAGCACCCGCTCGGTGTTCGGGTGGTCGAGACCGACGTGCCGTCCAAGGTCGTCGCGCTCAACCTCGGCGACGACGCCGTCACCGCCTTCCCGAGGGCCTACCTCGATGCCGACATCGAGATGGACGCGGCGAGCCTGCGTGCGGCGATCGGCGTGCTCGACGACGGCGTGCTCTGCTCGGCTCCCCGCATGGACGTCGACGTCTCTCGCTCCCCGTGGTGGGTGCGCTGCTTCTACCGGGCGTTCGAACGTCTGCCGTACCTTGCCGACGACCTCGTCGGCAACGGCGTGTACGTGCTGGCCGAGCAGGGCCGGGAGCGCTTCGACGTGTTCCCCGAGCTGACCGCGGACGACCTGTTCATCCGCAACCTGTTCGCACCGTCGGAGCGCCGTTCGGCAGCCGGGGGGCGGTTCGTGGTGCACCCGCCGCGCACGCTCGCAGGGCTCGTCGCGATCCGACAGCGCGGCTACCGCGGCAACGCCGAGTACGCCGAGTCGGGACTGGGGTCCGCTGCCGAGTCGACCTTCTCACCGCGGCGCCTGCTCGAGGGCTGGGTCCGCCACCCGGTGGACATGACGGTCTTCATCGGCATCAACGTGCTGGCGAAGCTGAAGCTGCGGTTCGCGAGCGGTGGTCACCGCTGGGAGCGCGACGACAGCTCCAGGTCCTGACGGCGCTTCCGGACGCTCAGTCGACGCTGCGGAAGAGCTCCGCGAGCCGTCCCGCCTCGATGGTGACGTCATGTTGCTCGGCGACGCGGGCCTGTCCACGACGGCCCATCTCGTCGAGCTGCTCGGTCGGCGCGTCCAGGATCCACCGCATCGCCTCGGCGAGGCGCTCGACGGAACCGGCAGGGACCAGTCGGCCGCACTCGTCGTCGACGAGCTCGGGGATGCCCGCGACGGTGGTCGTGATCACCGGGCGTCCCAGGGCGAGCGACTCCATGATCGCCACGGGCAGACCCTCGGCGAAGCTCGGCAGCACCAGCGCCCGTGATGCCTCGAGCTCGTCACGTACTCGGGCGTTGTCGATCCAGCCGGTGATCGAGATCGAACGCTCCGCACCCGCCGCACGGATGGCCGCCTCGATGGTCTCGCGCAGCGGCCCTTCGCCGGCCAGCACGAGCTCGAGCTCGACACCCTCGGACAACAGCTGTGCGGCCGCCTCGATGAGGACGAGCTGACCCTTCTGCTCGCCGAGTCGGCCGATGCACACCAGGCGTCGTGCCGCAGGGACCGGTCGGAGCGCTCGACGCAGGAAATCGGAGTCGAGGCCGCAGTGCACGATGTGGACCTTGTCCCAGTCCGATCGGTCGGCCCACCGGTACATCTGACTGCGGCCGAAGCTGCTGATGACCACGACGAACGCGGCGTCGTGCACCTTGTCGCGCAGTTTCAGCGCTTCGGGCCGATCGAACTCCTCGGGCCCGTGCACGGTGAAGCTGTAGGTGGGGCCGCCGAGGCGTCGGACCAACAGGGCCACCGCAGGGCCGTTGGTCCCGAAGTGGGTGTGCACGTGATCGATGCCGTCCCGGGCGAACCACTCGGCGAGCACGCAGGCCTCGGCGAGGTACACGAGGTGCACCGGGAGCCCGCGGTCGGCGTGGCGGCTCAGGCGGATCGCAGCGAGCAGTGCGGAGAGGAACCTCGCCGGGCGTCGCAGCGCCGTGCGCGCGACTGCGGAAGCGAGCCGCTTCGGTGCGCCGTCGCCGAGCACGGTGCGTGTGCGTTCGACCTCTGCGAGGTCGTCGGGGTCGACGACCTCGCCCCGTGCCGAGCGGATCGAGCAGCGTTCGATCGACCAGCCGTCGGCCTCGAGCGCGGCGATCTCACGCCGGATGAACGTCTGGCTGGGCATGGGGTACTGGTTCAGCAGATAGGCGACGTTCACTCGAGCCGAGGCTATCGGCTCGATCCTCGGATGCGTCCGAGCGACACCATGCGGCTCGGCATCACTCGTCGCGGCTCAGAAGGTGGAGTGGTTGCCCTGGCGCGCGGGGTGGAGCTCGTCGTTCTCGAGGTTCGCCATCGCCGCCCACACGATGGCCATGTACCCGAGGAACGGTCCGCTCAGCAGCGGCTCGGCGAGCGCCATCACGAGCAACGCCGTCATGAACAGCACTCCCCAGAGCTCGTATCGCCGGTGCTCGGGGATCGAACCGACCCTGACCGAGACCCGGTAGATGCTCGCGACGAACGCGACGAGCAGCACGAGACCGACCACACCGAGCTCGAGCAGGATCTCGACGGCGCCGTTGTGGGTGTGCGCCGCCTCGAAGCCGATGCGGTTCCAGAGCTGCACGGTCAGCGCCGTGGGGACCTCGGTGAACACGCCGCCGAAGCCGTAGCCGGTGACCGGCTGTCGACCGACGAAGTCGAGCGTCGCGCCCCAGATCGTCGTGCGCCCGGAGAAGGTCAGGTCCTTGTCGTAGAGGGTCAGCAGGATCGGGAGCAGACGGAACGCGCTCAGCAGCGCCACGATCGCGGAGGTGACCGAGATGACGATCAGGAGCCGTCGGTCGCGCTGGCTGCGTCCGCGACCGATCGCGAGCATCCACGCCCAGAGGAACGCGAGTGCGAGCAACCCACTGCCGGCGGTCGCGGATCGGGTCGTCAGCGCGAGCACGACGAGCAGGCCGATCACGACCTTGCGCCACCGCGTGTGCAGCAGGGGCAACGCGGCCGCGAGGGTCAGCACCACGAACACGCCCAAGTCGTTCTTGTGGCCGAAGGTGCCACGGAAGCCGAACTGCTGCTCCAGGGTGTCGCCCAGGATCGTGACCCGCGACGTCGGCAGCACGAGGGACGTCAGCAGGCTCCAGCCGCAG
>JAFAFN010000578.1 GCA_023423475.1 Actinomycetes bacterium
GGCGCCGAGTCGCGCCGACGTCGCCGACCGGGTCGGCTGGCGCCGTCGGCTCGCTCGACGCCTCGAGCGCCGGGACCGGCAACTCGTCGCCGTCGACCTGCACCGTCGGCAACGGTGCGGCGAGCCCCTTGAGCGGGATGGCACCGACATCGACCAATCGGTGCTCGTCGACCCTCGAACCGACCAGGTGGCGCACCACCGAGTTCGCCAGGGTCTGCTCGGGCGCCGCGGCACCGCACAGGCGCGCCGCTTCGACCACCGGCAGCCCGAACCAGTCGTCGTGCTCGTGGGTGACCTCGCCCGCGCTGATGCCCACCCGGAGCTGCACCGGGTCGGACGGATCGACGGCGCGGGCCACCCGGTGCAGGTCCGCCGCGCAGTCCAGCGCGCCGACGGCGCTGTGGGGGAACACGACCATGAGCCCGTCGCCGAGGTGCTTCACCACCTCGCCGCCGTGGCGCACGACCGCGGTCGTCAACCCGGCGAACAGCTCGCGGCGGTGCTCGTCCGCGGCGAGATCGCCGAGGCGCACGAGACGTTCGGTCGAGCCGACGACGTCGCAGAACAGCACCGTCACGGTGGCGCTCGAGACCATCTGCCTCCTGGTCGGGTGGTGGACCGGGCTCCGGGGAAGTTGTGAGGTCAGTCTTCCAGAGCACGCCGTTCGGCCGCCGTGGAATACGGCACACCGACCTCAGCTCGGCAGCGCGATCCCTGCCTCGGCTCGGCAGCGCGATCTCTGCCTCAGCTCGGCAGCGCGATCCCTGCCTCAGCTCGGCAGCGCGACCGTCACCACCGCGTCGGCCTGCACGACGCTCCTCGCGCCGGCCGAATCGGCGACGACGATCGACTCGCCGACCGCCTCGATCGTGCCCCGCAGCACCGCACCGCCGTCAAGGCGCAGTTCGACCGTCCGCCCGCCGTCGACGAGATCGGCCAGCAGGGACGGGATCGGCTCATCGGCGAGCACGGCAGGGATCGCACCGGACGTGGTCGACGCGAGACGGCCCGAGCCCGGTGTGACCGCGACGATCGAGTCGGCGCGCACCCAGTGCAGGGCGCCGACGGCCTCGAGGTGCACGACGTGGGTGCCGGCGAGGAGCACCGTGCCCGCCAACTCCTCGCCGGTCGTCACGACCAACGAGATGGTCCCGCCGACGTTCGCGGCCAGCGTCCCGCCGACGGTGACGTCGTCCAGCGCACGCCGACGGTCCCAGTTGGCGGCCCGACGCCGACGCACCGCATCGTCGACGATCGCCTCGGCCAGGAGCCTGTCTGCGTTATCACCCCCGTGATCGGCGGAGTTCACCACTACACTCTGTCCTGCAATGGACAGCTTCGAAACCCCCGGAGGGTCCGGCCGCTCCGACGAGTCGAGCGGAGGCCTCACCACCGAGACCGACGCGCTGTCCCACACCTTGGTTCGAGTGCCCGGCAACCACCTCATGACCGAGCTGCTCGGGACACGCGACGAGCTGCTCGACGTCGTCTCCGACGCGTTCCCGCGCACGGTCGTGTCGGTGCGTGGCAACGAGATCTCGGTGACGGGTCCCGAGTCGGTCACGGTCGGGCGCCTCTTCACCGAGCTGGTGCTGCTCGTCGAGCGCGGCCACCGCCTGGATCCGGCCACGCTGCAGCGCACGATCGACATGGTCCGTGCCGACGAGGTGCCGTCCGAGGTCCTGACCGCGGACGTGCTGCGCACCTACCGCGGCGCGCACGTCCGGCCCAAGACATCGGGCCAGAAGCGCTACGTCGACGCCATCCGCGACCACACCGTCACCTTCGGCGTCGGCCCTGCCGGCACCGGCAAGTCGTGGCTGGCCGTCGCCATGGCGTGCCAGGCGCTCCAGGCCAAGCAGGTCGAGCGCATCGTCCTCACCCGCCCCGCGGTCGAGGCGGGCGAGCGCCTCGGCTTCCTGCCCGGCGACCTCATGGCCAAGGTCGACCCGTACCTGCGCCCGCTCTACGACGCGATGCACGACATGGTCGGGGCCGAGGGCGCCCAGAAGCTGCTCGAACGTGGCGTCGTCGAGGTCGCTCCGCTCGCCTTCATGCGCGGTCGCACGCTCAACAACTCGTTCATCATCCTCGACGAGGCACAGAACACCACGCCCGAGCAGATGAAGATGTTCCTGACCCGCATCGGCTTCGGGTCCAAGGCCGTCGTCACCGGCGACGCGACCCAGGTCGACGTGCCGGGTGGACGCTCCGGACTCGCCAGGGTCGAGCGCATCCTCGGCGGCATCGACGGCATCTCGTTCGTGAAGCTCAGCGGCGCCGATGTCGTGCGTCACCGGATCGTGCAGCAGATCGTCGAGGCCTATGACCGCCACGACGTGGCGGTCCAGGACGCGGCCGGCGGTGGCGACCAGCGATGAGTCCGATCGCAGAGGCCGCATCGGCCGACCAGGACGGCGAGCCCCCATCGCCCGAGCCGCGACGTGACACGGGAGCCGTGGGCCCCGAGGTCGTCGCGGCGGATGCCCGGAGCACCGATTCGACACCGGTCGACCTCGACGAGCTGTCGGGGTTGTTGTCGCGTGTGCTCGCAGCCGAAGGCGCGCCCGCGGGTGCCCAGGCGTCGCTGACGCTGGTCGACCCCGACGAGATCGCCGAGCTCAAGGCCGAGCACCTCGACGGTGACGGCGCAGCGACCGACGTGCTGAGCTTCCCGCTCGACGGCGTCGAACCCGACGCCGAGCTGGTCGGCGACGTGGTGCTGTGCCCCGACGTCGCGGCGCGGCAGGCACCCGAGCACGCAGGTGAGGTCGCGGATGAGCTCGCCCTGCTCGTCGTGCACGGCGGCCTGCACCTGGCGGGCTGGGACCACGCCGAAGCCGACGAACGAGACCGCATGTGGGACCGCGAGCGCGAACTGCTCACCGGCCTGCACCGACCCCCGACCCGAGACCCCTGGAGAGATCGAACCCCATGAGCACCGTCGACATCGTCATGCTGGTGGTGGTCGTCGTCATGACGTTCACCGCTGCGATCCTGGCGCTCGCCGAGACGTCGATCACCAGGATGTCGCGTTCGCGCGCCGCCGCGCTCGCCCAGAAGGAGCCCCGTCGAGGCGGGCGGGTCCTGCGCATCGTCGAGAACCTCGAACGGGACCTCAACTCGATCTACCTGTCGGTCAACATCGTGCAGACGATCCAGTCCGCGCTCGTCGGTGTGCTCGCCGCCAACCTGTTCGGCCCCGCCGGCGTCGCGATCGGCATCGTGTTGAACGTGCTCGTGCTGTTCGTCATCGCCGAGGCTGCCCCGAAGACCTGGGCGTTGCAGCACACCGAGCGTGCCGCGCTGCTGACCGCCCCCATCGTCGAGTTCGCCGGCTGGGTCCTGCGCTGGCCCGCTCGTGCGCTCATCGGCGTCGCCAACATCATCCTGCCGGGCAAGGGACTGAAGAAGGGTCCGTTCGTCACCGAAGAGGAGATCCTCGCCCTCGCCGAAGAGGCGATGGAGCACTCGGTGATCGAGGAGTCCGAGCGTGACCTGATCGAGTCGATCATCGACTTCGGCGACACCGTGACCCGGGAGATCATGGTGCCCCGCACCGACATGGTCTCGATCGGCGCCGGTTGCACCGTCGCCGAGGTCGTCGACAAGGCGATCGACAAGGGACTGTCCCGCTTCCCCGTCTTCGGTGAGAACACCGACGACATCGAGGGCGTCGTCTACGTCAAGGACGCGATGCGCGCCGAGCGCGAGGGCGGCGGCGACCGCCTGGTGACCGAGGTGCTGCGTCCGGCGATGTTCGTGCCCGAGACCAAGCGGGTCGCCGAGCTGCTCTCGGAGATGCAGGCCCGTCACACCCACATGGCGATCGTCGTCGACGAGTACGGCGGCACCGCGGGCCTGGCCACGCTCGAGGACCTGCTCGAGGAGCTCGTCGGCGAGATCACCGACGAGTTCGACGACGAGGTCCCCAACGTCGAGGAGCTCGACAACGGCGACGTGCTCGTCAACGCATCGCTGAACGTCGACGACGTGAACGGCGAGCTCGACCTGTCCCTCCCGGAGGGCGAGTACGACTCGCTGGGCGGCCTGGTGTTCGGGATCCTCGGCCGTGTGCCCGCACCCGGGGACTCCGTCGAGACCGACGGTGTGCGCCTGATCGTCGAGCGGGTCGACGGCCGCCGTGTCGTGCGGATCCGCCTCGTGCGTCTCGAGCCGACCGTCACCGAACAGGAACCCGCGGAGTGACGGGCGAGGCGCCCGACGGCGACACCTCGGCAAGCGACCTGGACGCGATGCTCGCCGCCGCGGGCATCGTGGACGACCCGGAGGTGCCCGAGGGCTTCCGTTCGGGTTTCGTGACCTTCGTCGGACGTCCGAACGTGGGGAAGTCCACCCTGCTCAACCAGATCCTGGGCCGGAAGGTGTCGATCGTCTCGGACAAGCCCCAGACGACGCGCCACCAGATCCGCGGCGTGCTCGATCGTGACGACGCCCAGATCGTCTTCGTCGACACCCCCGGCATCCACAAGCCCCGTACGTTGATGGGGGAGCGGCTCAACGACACTGCGACGAGCTCGCTCGACGGGATCGACGTCGCCTGCCTGCTGATCGAGGCGAACGCCCCGATGGGTCCCGGCGACCGGTTCATAGCGGAGCGCCTGCCGCCCAACTCCGTCGTCGTGGTCAACAAGGTCGACGCCGCGAACGAGGAGCAGGTCTTCGGGCAGCTCTCGAAGGCGTCGTCGTTCGAGTTCGCCGAGTACTTCCCGGTCTCGGCGCGGACCGGCAAGGGCGTCGAGGCACTGGTCGAGTACCTGCTGTCCCGCCTGCCCGAAGGGCCACGCTGGTACCCCGTCGAGCGCGACGAGCAGCTGCCCGAGCCGTTCATGGTGGCCGAGCTCGTGCGCGAGCAGCTCCTGGCGGTGACCCGAGAAGAGCTCCCGCACTCGATCGCCACCCGTGTCGCCGAGTTCGACTGGCCGCGCATCCGCGTCGAGATCATCGTCGAGCGCGACTCCCAGAAGGGCATCGTGATCGGCAAGGGCGGCAGCGTGCTCAAAGAGGTCGGGACCCGCGTGCGCAAGCAGCTGCCACCCGGCGCGTTCATCGAGCTGCACGTCACCGTCGACAAGGACTGGCAGTCCAAGGCGCAGTCCCTGGAGCGCCTGGGCTATTGATCGCTGGGAGCGGGCGGCTCCGTGGGCTGGAGCGGCGGCGGAGGAGGGACCTTCGGCCCTAGTGGTCCTCGGTGTGCAACGTGCACTCTCGCACTATGCGATTGGAGATCACGCGCCGAGCCGATCTTGGGACCCGCGCCTTGCTCGAGCTGGCGAGATCGGGTGAGCGCACCCGGTCGCTCGAGCTCGCCGAGCGGGTCGGCACGTCGTCGGGATTCCTCTCCCAGGCGCTGACCCCGCTGGTCGCCCGCGGCTGGGTCACCTCGACCCCCGGTCGCCACGGCGGCTACTCGTTGGTCGCCGACCCTGCGGAGGTCACCCTGCTCGACGTCATCGAGGCGGTCGAGGGGCCGACCGACCGAGGACGCTGCGTGCTCGAGGACCGAGCGTGCGGTCGAGCGGCGCAGTGCGCGATGCACCAGCCGTGGTCGCGAGCTCGTGCGCAGCTCACCGCCGAGCTGTCGGGCACCACGCTGGAGCATCTCGGGGCGGCGTCGTGAGCAGCACGTCGAGCTCGGCACTGCGGGTCGTCCCGGAGCGTCCGGCGCCCGGCACCACGTTGCGGGTCAGGGTCCATCCCGGTCTGTGCGAGGGGTGGGGCAACTGTCACCGCTGGGCGCCCGAGCTGTACGTGCTCGACGACGAGGGCTACATCGACCTGCACGTCGTCGAGGTTCCGCCCGAGCTGGCAGAGGCCGCGTGGCTCGGGGCACAGGCCTGCCCGGCCGGAGTGATCACGGTGCTGACGGCCTCGGTGTCGAACCACGAGGCCGACGCGGGACAGGTCGAACCACCCGCCAGGCGATCGAGGACGGAGGAGCAACCATGACCGACGTGAGGGCCGAAACCTCTGGGGTCGACCAGATACCCGAGGAGTGGGCCTCGATGTCGCCCGCCGAGCTCGTCGACCACCTCGAGCGTGACACACACCTCCACATCCACAAGGAGAACAACGTGTTGTTCCCGGCCGTGGTGGCGTCGTCCTCCTGAGCGCGGGGTACCGTTCCGAGCGTGGAACTGACCGACCTCGACCGTTCACGCATCCCGACCCACGTCGCCGTGGTGATGGACGGCAACGGTCGCTGGGCCCAACGACGTGGACTGCCACGCACCGACGGCCACGCGGCGGGCGAGGAAGCCCTGATGGACACCATCTGGGGTGCGCTCGACGCCGGCATCCGTTGGCTCACCGTCTACGCCTTCTCGACCGAGAACTGGAAGCGTCCCGTCGACGAGGTGAAGTTCCTCATGAACTTCAACGAGCGCCTGCTGCTCACCCGTCGAGACGAGCTGCACGCGGCGAACATCAAGATGCAGTTCATCGGCCGGCGCGACTGGCGGGTGCCCAAGCGGGTGCTGCGACACATCGACGACACGCTCGAGCTGACCCGCAAGAACCGGACGATGACCGTCTCGATGGCCTTCAACTACGGCGGCCGCGCCGAGATCGTCGACGCCGTGAAGGAGCTGATCGCCGCGGGTACACCTGCAGCCAAGATCGACGAGAAGGCGATCCGCCGGCACCTCTACGACCCGAAGATGCCCGATCCCGAGCTGGTCGTGCGCACCTCGGGCGAGCACCGCATGTCGAACTTCCTCACCTGGGAGTCGGTGTACTCCGAGCTGGTCTTCACCGACGTGCTCTGGCCCGACTTCCGGCGCGGCGACCTGTACGCGGCGATCGACGAGTACCAGCGCAGGGACCGCCGTTTCGGTGGGCTCAACGACGCCCCGTCGAGCTGAACCGCTGGTCGCCGCGACCCGCACGGGGGCGTCCCGGAGCGAGCGCGTGAGGAGTGGGAGACTGTCGGGGTGAGCCTCTACCGCGACGTCGCGATCGTGCTGCGCACGTACAAGCTGGGCGAGGCCGACCGCATCGTGGTGCTCATGACCCGTGGCCGCGGCAAGGTCCGCTCGGTGGCCAAGGGGGTGCGCCGCACCACCTCGAAGTTCGGTTCACGGCTCGAACCCGGGTCCTACATCCAGGTGCAGCTCCACGAAGGTCGCGGCGAGCTCGACATCGTCACCCAGGCCGAGACCGTCGAACCCTTCCGGCACACCCGCGAGGACCTGTCGCGGCTGTCGCGCGCCTCGTCGCTGCTCGAGGCGGTGGATCAGCTCGCCCAGGACCGAGGCGCGTCACCGAAGCTCTTCGACATGCTCCTGGGCGGTCTGCGGACCGTCGAGTCCAGGAACCCCTCGATGATCTCGGCCGCGTTCTACCTCAAGCTGCTCGCCACCGAGGGCGTCGCCCCCGAGCTCGACGCGTGCGTCGAGTGCGGCGAGGACGGCGGTCCGTTCTCGCTCGCGCTCGAGGCGGGCGGCGTCCGCTGCGGCAGCTGCGGGGGCGGGCGACCGGTGTCCGACGACGCGCTCAACGTCGGACGAGCGGTCCTGGGCGGTGGCCTCAACGCGGTGCTGTCGCTGCCGGAGGGGGCGGTCACCCACGAGGTCGAGTCCCTCGCGACCCGGGCACTCGAGCTCCACGTGGAGCGACGCCTGCGGTCGCTGCGGCTGCTCCACGACGTCTGACGAGCTGCCGCCTCGGCAGGGCTCAGGGGACGATGGGCTCTCCGGCGAGCGCCCGGTAGCTGTGGGCCAGCATCACGAGCGCGACGGGGATCGACACGAGCAGCCCCACGTAACAGGCGAGCGAGCCGACGTAGTAGACGGCGTAGGACAACAGGAGCACCAGCAGGACCGGTCCCAGGTTGTTCTTCACCATGTCGACGCTCTGCTGGATCGCCTCGACTGGTCCGACACCCTTGTCGAGCGCGATGAAGGGTGCGTAGGCGCAGAACACGACCACGGCGAGGCCGGGCAGGACGCACAGGATGAAGCCGACGAAGCTCGCGAGCGAGATCAACAGGGTCGTGCCGATGTAGGTGCCGAGGTGCGTGGTGTCGGTCAACATCGAAAGGTTGGGGGCGACGCCCTTGGTGACGCCGAGACCGGCGCGCAGCACCCCTGCCTGCACGATGAAGTTGACGGCGATCAGCGCGATCACCGCGGCGACGGTCAACACGATGCCGATGGCGGCACCCGCGGAGCTGCCCGACATGGCAGGGAGGATCGCGACGAACACCAGGAGCGACGCGACGATGCTGATCAGCACGACCACGATCACCATGACCAGGAACGCCTGCCAGTGCTCCTGGAACTTCTTCCAGCCGTACGAGAACGCCTCGCCCGCATCGAGGCGGGGGACTCCGCTCGCGCCCTGAGCTGCGTAGACCTGGGCGACCGGGACCTGCGGTGCCGCGGCCTGCGCCGCGGTCACCTCGGCTGCGGTCGCCCCCCAGGCAGTGCCGTCCCACCAGCGGGTCGTGCCGTTCTCATCGGGATACCAACCGGGTCCTGGAGCGCTCATGGCCACGACCCTAGGTGGCGCGTCCGGCTCCGGACGCGGACAGGAGGGGCCCTGGGGCCCCTCCTGTCGTGACATCTGATCTGTTCCGTGCGGGCCGTGGCCCTCCGGATCAGGGAGTGACGAGCTCGTTGTTGAGTGCTCGGTAGCTGTAGATGATCGACACGAGTGCGATCGGTGCGCTGGCGAGCCAGCCGACACCACAGAGGCAGACACCGGCGATGTAGACGAGGTAGGAGACGAACAGGATCAGGAAGACCTGTCCGAAGTTCTCCTTCACGTGGTTGAAGCTCGCCGTGATCGACTCGATCGGGTCGAGGCCCTTGTCGAGTGCGAAGATGCCGGCGTACGCGGTGAACACGAGCCAGATCAGACCGGGCACGATGCAGAGCACGAAGCCGATGATCAAGCCGATGCCGACGAGGATCTGCGTCAGGATGTAGGTGCCCATGTTGCTGGTCTCGGTGAGCTGGCTGACCGAGGGTGTGATGCCCTGGGTGACGCCGAGGCCCGCCCGGTAGACGCCCGCCTGCACGATCATCGAGATCACGTAGACCACGATGCTGACCACGAGGGACAGGATCAGCACGCCGAATCCGCCGCGGTCGGGCACGATGATCTGCTGGATGAAGCTCAGCACGACCGTCGCGAGGAAGACCACGATCATCAGGATGAGGAACGGGCCGACGTTCTCGGTGAACTTCTTCCATCCGTAGCCGATCGAGCTGCCGACATCGAGCTGCGGTCGCTCACCGCCGCCGCCGTACGGCTGAGCGGGCGGCGGGGTGAAGCCGCCGGGAGGGCCACCGAAGCCACCGCCGCCGGGAGGCGCGGGCGGCTGGGGCGGGAAGCCGGGAGGCCCGGGTGGGGGCGGCGGCGCACCACCACCGGGTGGTGGCGGCGGAGGCGGAGTACCTCCGCCCGGAGGCGGCGGGAAATTGGGATCACTCATGGGTTGCCCTCCCAGGGTCTGAGCGTCGGGGCCTGGGGCTGACAGGCTCGGGTCGTACGGTATCGGCGTTGCGGTCCGGTTCCGCGGACCGATCGGCACGGCCGATACCGGGTTCTGAACTCCTCGACGCGGCCGGTAGCCTGCCCGCCATGACAGGGTCAGCAGCACAGGGTGAAGGATCGCAGCCAAGTCCGGAGCTCTTCGACAAGATCGTGAACCTCACGAAGCGTCGGGGCTTCGTCTACCCGTCGGCCGAGATCTACGGCGGCTTCCGCTCGACCTACGACTACGGCCCCATCGGCGTGCTGCTGCTGCGCAACGTGAAGGACGCGTGGTGGCGTTCGATGGTGCAGCTGCGCGACGACGTCGTCGGCCTGGATGCCTCGATCCTCTCGCCGCCGCAGGTCTGGGAGGCCTCGGGCCACCTGGCCAACTTCACCGATCCGCTCGTCGACTGCACCGAGTGCAACACGCGTTGGCGTCTCGACAAGCTCGAGGATCCCGACGTGTGCCCGAACTGCGGCGCCCGGGGTTCGTTCACCGAGCCGCGCGAGTTCAACCTGATGTTCAAGACCCACGCCGGTCCGGTGCAGGACGCGGGTGCCGTCGCGTTCCTCCGCCCGGAGACCGCACAGGGCATGTTCATCAACTTCAAGAACGTGATCGACACCACCCGCGTGCGTCCGCCCTTCGGCATCGCCCAGGTCGGCAAGTCCTTCCGCAACGAGATCACGCCCGGGCAGTTCGTGTTCCGCACCCGTGAGTTCGAGCAGATGGAGATGGAGTACTTCGTCCATCCCGACGAGTCCCAGCAGTGGTACGAGTACTGGTGCGCCGAGCGCTACCAGTGGTACCTCGACCACGGCATGCCCCAGGACCTGCTGCGGCTCCGCCCCCACGACGACGACGAGCTGTCGCACTACTCCTCTGGCACCTCGGACGTTGAGTTCCTGTTCCCGTGGGGCTGGGACGAGCTCGAGGGCATCGCCAACCGCGGCAACTACGACCTCACCCAGCACGCGCAGCACTCCGGCGAGAAGCTCGAGTGGTACGACCAGGCCGCCAACGAGCGCTGGGTGCCCCACGTGATCGAGCCCGCAGCGGGCGCGACCCGCACGGCGATGGCGTTCCTCATGGCGGCCTACGACGAGGAAGAGGTCAAGGGCGAGACTCGTGTCGTGCTGCGCCTGCACCACCGCATCGCGCCGTACAAGGTCGCGGTGCTGCCGCTGTCGAAGAAGCCCGAGCTGGCCGGACCGTCACGGGAGCTGGCACGCGAGCTGCGGGGCAGCTTCATGACCGACTACGACGAGACGCAGTCGATCGGCCGTCGCTACCGCCGTCAGGACGAGCTCGGCACGCCGTACTGCGTGACCATGGACTTCGACAGCCTCGAGGACCACGCGGTCACCGTACGCGAGCGCGACTCGATGGAGCAGGAGCGTGTGGCGATCGCCGAGGTCGGAGCCTACCTGCGGGAGCGCATGGCCTGAGCGGCCGGAGCTCGGCGATGGCCTGAGCGGCCGATCCGCCGGTTCCGGTGTCGGTGCCGGCAAGTAGCATCGCGGTGCTGTGGGCATCGTCGACGAGGACATCGGAAGGGTTCGGGAAGCCACCGACATCGTCGCGGTCATCTCGCAGTACACCCAGCTGAAGCGGGTCGGTCAGCGCTGGTCGGGGCTCTGCCCGTTCCACACCGAGAAGTCGCCCAGCTTCTCGGTGAACTCCTCCGAGGGGCTCTACCACTGCTTCGGCTGCAAGGCCTCGGGCGACGCGATCACCTTCCTCCGGGAGAAGGAGCAGCTCGACTTCGTCGGCGCGATCGAGATGCTGGCTGCACGGTCGGGCATCACGCTGCGCTACACCGACCGCGACGAGGGAGAGGGCCGCAAGCGTCAGCAGAAGCTGTTCGAGCTGACCGAGCGGGCGGCGGACTGGTACCACGAGCGGCTGCGCTCCGCTCCCGATGCGGCTGCTGCTCGGTCCTACCTGCGTGGGCGCGGCTTCGACGCGGAAGAGGTCGCCCGGTACCGGATCGGGTGGGCACCCGACGGCTGGGACGTCATGACCCGGTCGCTCAAGGTCGGCGCGGCGGACCTCGAGGCGAGCGGCCTGGGCTTCACCAACAAGGCGGGCCGGCTCCAGGACTTCTTCCGGGCGCGCGTGCTGTTCCCGATCCTCGACGAGCGGTCCCGCGTGATCGGCTTCGGAGGGCGGAAGCTGCCCGACACCGAGGGGCCGAAGTACCAGAACTCCCGTGACAACGTGCTCTACAACAAGTCGAAGGTCCTCTACGGCCTCAACTGGGCCAAGGCCGACGCGGTCAACCACGACGAGGTCGTGATCTGCGAGGGCTACACCGACGTCATCGGGTTCAACCGTGCCGGATTGCCCCGGGCGGTCGCGACGTGTGGCACCGCCCTCACCGAGGAGCACGTGCAGCAGCTCAAGAAGTTCACCCGTCGGCTCGTGCTTGCCTACGACGCCGACAGCGCCGGCCAGGCGGCGGCCGATCGGGTCTACGCGTGGGAGCAGACCCACGACATCGAGGTCTCGGTCGTGGCGCTGCCCGACGGCGCCGACCCCGACGAGCTGGCGCGGACGTCGCCCGAGACGCTCCAGGCCGCGGTGGCCGAGGCACGGCCGTTCCTGGCGTTCCGGGTCGACCGCGTGCTCGCCGCGGCCGATCTGCGCAACGTCGAGGGGCGGGCCCGGGCGGCCGAGGCCGCCATGACGGTGGTGGCCGAGCACCCGGATGCACTCGTGCGCGACCAGTACGTCATGCAGATCGCCGACACCTGTCGCATCGACGCCGACCGGCTGCGGGAGCGGCTCGACCAGATCCGCCGCAACCCGGCGCTGGCTCAGACCAACGGATCGCGTCAGCAGCCCGAGGGGCGTCGCCGGCCCTCCGGAGCGAGCAGCGGCGGGTGGGGCGACGACGAACCGCTGCCCGAGGAACGCCCGGGAGAGGACGACGGCGGTGCGGGACCCGGTCCCTCGCGAGGCATCCCGCCGTTGCGCGACGGCGTCGAGACCGAGGCGCTGCGCCTCGTGCTCAACGACTCGTCGGTGGGCTCCACCTACCTCGACGAGCACCTCTTCACCCACCCCACCGCTCGCGCGGCGTACGTCGCGGTGATGGACGCGCCGACCCTGTCCGAGGCGATCGATGCGGCGCCGGCGCCGGTCGCCGAGCTGCTCACCCGCCTCGCGGTCGAGACGAGCGAGGCCACCACGAACGACGTGCTGTCGCGGCTGGCGACCGAAGTCGGACGCCAGGTCCTGCTCGACCTCGAGGCCGAGGCACGTGCCTCGTCGGACCCGCTCGCGTACAGCGCGTCCGTTGCGTGGTTGAAGGTCTCACTCGACGAGCTGCGGGGTTCCAGAGCCGAGGTGGAAACCCTGACCCAGTTGCTAGCCTGGCTCCGTGATCGGCGACGAGCTACTGATCAGGGGTGACGCTGGGTGACTGTTTGGCAGGAAGTTCCCGAGAACGAGCTGCTGAACCTGAAGGCTCGGGCAGAGGAGCACGGCGGCGTGCTGATGCTCGACGATGCGCTGAGCGCCCTTCGGATGGAGATGACCTCCGAGGTCGTCGACGAGACGCGTGAGTTCTGGGAGCAGCGCGGCATCAAGTTGCAGATCGACGTCGTGCCCGAGGCCGACCCGACCGAGGGTCTGCCCGAGGCAGTGCTCGCCGGCGCGGGGACCGAGGCCGGGACCGATTCCGCGGAAGCGGTGCTCGGCGAGGCCGTGATCGTGACCGACGTGGTGGTCGAGGTCGAGGAGACCGTCGATCCCGTCGACGGTCCGGCAGGCGATCTCATCCGTCGGCGTGCGGTGCGCACGTCGCGCAAGAAGGCTCGCCCGGTGTCGCTGCCCGGTGGGACCGCCGGTGCCGGCACCGCGGATCCGGTCCGGATGTACCTGCGTGAGATCGGCCAGGTGCCTCTGCTCGTCGCGCAGGAAGAGGTCGATCTGGCGATGCGCATCGAGTCGGGTGTCTTCGCCGAGGAGCAGCTCGCCGACCTCAACGCGTCGGGCGAGATCTCCCAGCTGGACCCGGCCGAGAAGGCGGGCCTGCGTCGCACGGTTCGTGACGGCGAGCGGGCCAAGGCCGAGCTGACCCAGGCGAACCTGCGTCTCGTGGTGTCGATCGCCAAGCGCTACCTGGGTCGCGGCATGCAGATCCTGGACCTGATCCAGGAGGGCAACCTCGGGCTCATGCGTGCGGTCGAGAAGTTCGACTACACGAAGGGCTTCAAGTTCTCGACCTACGCCACGTGGTGGATCCGCCAGGCGATCACCAGGGCGATCGCGGACCAGGCCCGCACCATCCGCATCCCGGTGCACATGGTCGAGTCGATCAACAAGGTGCATCGCCACCAGCGTCTGCTCATCCAGGAGCTCGAGCGCGAGCCCACGATCGAGGAGCTCGCCACCAAGACCGACCTCACCCCGCAGCGGGTGAGGGAGATCCTGCGCATCTCGCAAGACCCGCTCTCGCTCGATTCGCCCGTGGGCGACGAGGACGACAGCCACCTGGCCGACTTCATCGAGGACCAGCACGCGGTCATGCCGGCGGACGTCGCCACGGCCAACTCGCTGTCCGAGCAGATCATGTCGGCGCTCGACGAGCTCTCCGATCGTGAGAAAGAGGTCGTACGGCTCCGTTTCGGTCTCGACGGCGACCAGCCGCAGACCCTCGAAGAGGTCGGACGGCAGTTCGGGGTCACCCGTGAGCGCATCCGCCAGATCGAGTCGAAGACGCTGGCCAAGCTCCGTCACCCGCAGCGCCGCCAGAAGCTCGAGGACTACCTCCGGGCCGACTGAGCGCGCCGGGGTGTCCCGGTGCGGCAACGCAATTCCAGCGTGGAGCGCGACGCTGCTATCGTGACCGCCTGCTGCACGTGGCGACACGTCGGCGGCAACTCCTTCCGGGGTAGCTCAGTTGGCAGAGCAGCTGACTGTTAATCAGCGGGTCGTGAGTTCGAGCCTCACCCCCGGAGCCAGCAGAACCCCTGCAGTTGCAGGGGTTCTCTCGCGTCCGGCCAGAGACGATGCGCGGCGGTTCGCTCTCAGTGGTCAAACTGTGACGGAACGTGGGCAATTCTGCCCGAGCGACCAATGACTCATTGAGTTCTCCACGGACGCCGGTACCGTCAATGTCATGACGAACGGCGCGCCCCACATCGACTCCCGACCCGGCCGGGCCACTGCTCCAGGGCGCCGCATCACGCGCCACGTGGGCGTGGCGATCGCGCTGACTGTGGGACTCGCTGCCATGGCGGCATGTACGACCCTGCCGCCCACCAACCCGGGCGTGCCGACCACCCAGCCAGAGGTGAGCACGACCGTGCCGCCGGCGACGACGTCCACGACCGCGCCGACCACGTCGACGTCGACGACCACGACCGAGTCGACCACCACCACGACGGAGTCGACCACGACGACCACCGAGTCGACGACCACCACGACGGAGTCGACCACCACCACCGAGCCGCCGACGACCACGACCACGACGACCGAGGCGCCGACCACCA
>JAFAFN010000593.1 GCA_023423475.1 Actinomycetes bacterium
CGTGACGGTTGCACCTTGGACGAGCACCTCGACGAACTTCTCCAACGTCCCGTCCTCTTCACCGTTCCAATGCCACGAGTTGCATGGTTCCCAGATCGATCGCATGACCGCAAGGTCGACGTCTCCCGGCGGGAGCGCCTTGACGTGCTTCTCCATCGTGTCGAGCCGCTTCCGTAGATCCTCGATCAGGGCGAGTAGGTCTTCGCGGCCGCGTTCGGCATCTGTGCTCATCAGGTTCTCCTGTTCCGACGCTGTTTCGATGGACTCGACGACCCGACTACTTCGCTCCCGGCCAGACGGGCCAGTCTTCGGCAGGGATCTGGTGGCGGACGATCCCGACGTTCTCGTCGAGTGGATGCGCTCGGCGGACACGTGGGAGTCCGGCATCCGTGTGCTCGGTATCGGCAGCGATCCTCAGGACTGGCTGGTGCTCGATCTGAACCCGACGACACCAGATCCTCGCTGGCGCGAGGTGCTGAACACGACGAAGGGCGGTGCCTTGTACGCCATCGCGTCGAGTTGGCCGCCTGGGGAGCTGCCTACTTCCTGACGGAGGCCAATCGGGTCCACAGCGCATGTATGACACGACTCGCCCTACCGGAGTGCGTCTCGGACGTGGCTCATCGCCGACGTGAGAACTGCCGACAGCCTCGGGTCAGCTGCTCCGGTGGTGCCGTCGACGGCGACCAGACGTTGCACGCCCCGCCCCTCGAGAAGCGCTACCCACACCGGCCACCACGTTGGATCGACCCGCTCGACCGACACCCCGACACACGGCCACGGCACACCGAGCCCGGCGAGCTTCTGAGCGTGACGAGCCTTCGCCGCGTCCGTCGTCACCTTCGCTGCGGCATCGATCGCCTTGGTGATCGTTGGGGCGATCTTCGCCGGGCGCACGAGCTCGCCGACACACGGCACGGTGCCGAGGTCGAGGTACCCCGGTGCTGACGGCACACCACCGAGGTACGAGCCGCTGAGCCCGTCGTAGCGGTTCGCTACCTGGCGTGACACCACCGTGTTGCGGCCCCGCTTCCGTTGCGGCTGAGCGACCGACATCCAAGCGACGTGCACCGGAAACCAACCCGGCCTCACGCCGAGGATCTTCTCCTGGCGACCCATCACGACGCTGCCGCGGCCCTCGCCTCGCGCTCGGCGTTCCGCCTGCTCTGCGGTCGTCGTGAACGGCCACCCGACCGCCTCACGGATCGGAGCAGGCGACTGGACGGCCTGCACTCCGGCGGCACCGAGGAAGTGGGCGAGGTCGTCCGGACCCCACAGATCGATCGACAACTCCTGCGCCGCCTGTTCTGCGCCCGAACGGAAGCCACCGGTCGACACGACGATGCCCTTGTTCAGCCCGCAGTCACCCAACACGTAGTGGAGCTTCGAAAGGACTCCCTTCTCGACGGGGTTCTGCCATGCCTTGCACTCGACCGCGACGGTCACCTGTGCGATCGGATCTGGTCTCACGGCGAGCACGTCAATCTCGTGAGGGGCGCCGCTGCGCCCAACTCTGATCTCGTTGCAGCTCACCTCGTAGCCATGTGACGCGAAGTAGGCGGCGATCGCTGACTCGAGCGCGCGGCCGTCGTTGCGTAGTGCTTCTCCCTGTCCCATGTAGTCCCATCGGCAGCCGACAGCTGCGATGTGAACTACCGGGCTACCGCTTCGGTTCGGCGATGCTCACGACTCGGGCTCGCCACGCAACAGTCGACGGACTTCCACCTTGGTCGAGTAGTACGGCCGCCAGACGAACCCGAACGGGCCCCGCTTCCTGTCGATCACCTTCTGCGCGTGACGGTAGACCTCACTCGTCAGCGGCAGATGGGCGATGTCGTTGGGGACACCATCTCGTTCGTTCTCTCCCATCCGGCAACGATGTCAGCCACGACACCAGGCCGGTTGGATGGAACCGCTCCGACGACCTTGGCGAGCTGGTCGAGCTCCGCCGCGATGAAGCGGCTCTCGCCTGCGAGCACTTCCGGCCCCGTCAACGACCGCGCGTGACCCAGCGCAGCGAGCTGGGCGTTGATCTCCTCCACGTAGCTCTGAACCAGAGCGTCGCTGCCAACCAGGTCAACGGCGAACACGTTCGCTTCGATCTCGAACCGGACGCGACGTGCCCAGTACTCGAATCGCCGCCACCTGGTAGTGAGCGGCCGGTCGAGGTGTCCCGCGAGCAAGTGGCCCAACTCGTGCCCCACCATCCCCACGAGAGCTGCGTCGGATCGGTCGCACAGCGACTCGCCACACAAGACCAGTACGGCACCCTCACTGCTCCGTGTGATTCCGGTGACACCGCCGATCCGCAGCGCGGGACACGGCACGCCCGCCGCAGCCGCAAGCCGTTCCGCCACTGTCGTGGCCCAGGAGAGACGTGCCGCCACCATCCAGACGACGGTGCGGAGGCGTCAGCGTCCCGCACGGCGGTTGTCTCACTGGGCGCCCTCCACGGCCGATAACATCGAGATGGACTGGAACCGGGAGCCGCTGTGGCTGTCGACCACCGAGACAGCACGGCGACTCGGTGTGACCCCGCGCACCGTCTATGGGTTCATCAATGATGGGTCGCTCCCCGCGTTCCGGATGGGGCGCAAGATCCAGGTGCTCGCGGCCGACGTCGACGAGTTCATCGAGCAGGCGAGGATTCGACCCGCCGGCACGTGACCCGCCCGGTCACGTTCTGTTGACGCCGAGGGCTGACACTCCGGCCCTGCGGCTTGCTCAGCGCTGACGGTTCCACAGGTCGTGATCCGCCAGGGCGTCGAGGCACTGCCGTTCGAGGGTGAGAGCCGTCTGGCGGTCCGCGGTGACCGACCAGCGCACGTGCAGGTCAGCGCGGGCGAACGCCGCCTGACCCCACGCCTTCGCCCGCGACGGCTTCCCCGCCTTCACCTCGTCGAGGCGTTCGGCGAGCCACACGGGGTCCGCCAGTGCCCGGTCGAACGCCGCCTCGCCGAGCCCCGACGCCAGCGCCTTGCCCGAGGAGTACACGCCGAGCCGGCCACGCAGACCAGCTCCTCGCCGCTCACCGGCCATGCCCACGTAGATCACCGGACCGTCGGCACCCTCCCGTGCCACGTACACGCCCGGCGAGCGCGGGGCCTCCACGATTGCGTCGGCGAACGGCCGCCACGACGACCAGGACGCCACCGCGTCCAGCACAGCTGATGCGTCAGAGCCGTTCTGCACGCCGCCCTCCCTGGTCGACCGAGGACACTACGTGGACGGCTACACGCCGACCGGGTGCCCGGGGCACGAGCTCACCGGGGCTGACGTCCGACGTATCGAAGGTGCGCCACGACGCAGTGGATTGCGCCGCAGGGACGCTCGGGGTGCCCGAGTGCGCTCCACCGACCCTGCGGCGGCCACTCGACCCCAGCCGCCTGCCAATCGGGGACGAGGTCGGCGAGCACCAGGGCTACTTCGGTGGTCCAGCACGGCTCAGGCCCGGCGATGCGCAACCCACACGCCGTTGCCACCGGAACCGAGGTCACCTCGACCCGCTCACCGTCGCCGGGAAGCCGATCGATGGCCGAGGCCGGCAGCCGCGTCGTCCAGCCGGCGGCGACATCGAGCAACCTCGTCGCACCGCTGGTCGTCACGATCGTCACCGGAGCCCGCAGCAGCTCGGTGAAGTCGCCCCATCGGTCGACCTGCTGCCACAGCGTAACTGGCCTCGACATGCAGTCCAGCGTGCCCGCCGGGTGGGACACTGAGGTCCACTTCGCAGGACCAGGCCCGCTGAGCAGCAACGTGGTCAGATCTCGATGCCATGGGCTCCGAGGAGGCGGTGGAAGAAGTTCGTGAGCATCAGCCGAGCGTCGGGGGCAGCGAACTCCGACCCTCCGAAGCGGTAGACCTCGTACCCCTTCAACCGCAGCTCGCGGTCAGCACTCATCATCGCTGCGTACCGTGGAGGCGACGGCTGCCCGTTGATGGAGTAGTGGTGTTGCCCGTCGACTTCGATGACAACCCGGTGCCGGCGAGGGAGCAGCAGCAGGAAGTCCATGCGCTGGCGGGTGAAGGCGTCGCCGGCGGTCTTCGCCGTTCTCGGGTCCAGGTGGAGGTACACCTGCGGGATGAGCGCTGGAAGGTCCGGCCCGACGTCGTTGTAGAGGTGCCCGTAAGCGCGGAACAGGATCTCCTCGGGCGGGCTGTTCGACTTCTGCACACTGCTGCGGAGCCGGTCGTACAGGCTTGTAGCGGCTGCCACCTCGTCGGTCTGGTCGGTCAAGTCGGTCCACCAGTGGACCAGCTCTCGCCACGACAGACCTGAGTCGCCGACCGGTCGGTCGTAGACCAAGCACTTGTCGGCGTGCTTGGTGATGCGGATTTCCATGTTGATCGCGTCCGGCAACACGATCTCCGGCTTCACGTCGCCCGCTGCGAAGATCAGGTACTTCGCTGCACCCTCCACGCCTCCGACAGGAGGTTCGACAGCGGCGATGAGCTCGGCGAGCTGCTCGTCGTCGGTCTCGTCCACGAGCGAGCGCGCGACGGGGAGGAGCTCGTCGACGCTCTTTCCAGCCAGACGACGGCTGGCGTACTTGAACTTCGAGCTCCACGGCGTGTCGCTCTTGTTCTCCGGTCCTGCCAGGCCGAGGCGAACGCATGTGTCTGCAACATCGTTCGCGGAGAAGGATGCGATGCAACTCGCGATCCCGTCTCGGAACTCCTTGGACGTGGGAGCAGGTGCGACCGCAAGGCGAGGTGCGTAGACGGGACGGCCTGAGATTCGGCTCCGCACGTACAGCTCGATCCCGTCCGGGCGAAGGTGGTGGTTGTAGAACCCGGCGAGAGCCTCGACCTCCGTCGTGTCAGTCCGGACCTCGGGGTGCAGTGTCTCTGCCAGGAACCGAAGAAGAGCACCGTCATCATCGAGCCCGACCCGTGGGTCGTTGAACACCCACTCCGACTCCCAGTCGCCAGGGTTGTTGATGCGGTGCTGCCAGAGGTCCTCACGGAACGTCTTGAAGCGCTCGTCATGCGACGGATGCGCGTCGAGGTCGATGAGCCGCGACAGGAACTCTTCCTCCTCCATGTCGCCGGCCCACCAGTAGTTGGACTGCCGCAGCGCGTTCAACAGCGCTGCCCTGGTCACACCCGTGATTCGCATGGCGGTCTCGTCACCTATCTCGGTTCGCTCCTGGCTGTTGCGCTCATCACGGGCCCTCGTCGTAGACGTCCGACCGGTACTCGGCGGCCATCTCTGCCCGCACCTCCGCTTCGAGTTCTGCCGCCATGGCAAGACCCTCCGCCTTGTTCTCCAAGTACACCGAGATGCCCATGTCTGCCGCCGCCAACATGTTCGCCACCGCCTCGATCGTCTCAGCGAACCCGACGAGATCGATGCGCGTCAGATCCTCTGGCAGTGATCGTTCGCCCTGCTTGTCCGTCGGGTACCGGAATGCCATCGACTTGCCGTCGATCTCGGCGAGCTCCGCGATGATCCGATCCGTAACGGCCAGGCTGCCGTCCGGGGTCTCACCGAACACCTCGACGAGAATCCGCCGGCACGACCACCACAGGCGGTCCAAGTCGTGGATCTTCTCGAAGCCGCCTGGCTCGTCGATCAGCGCCTTCCCGGTCTGGATCAGGTCCTTCATCTGCAGCTCGAGGTACTGGCGGTAGTTGAAGACGATCGGAAACACGAGATAGTCGTGGTGCCGGTCGGTGTCGATCACATGCTGGACGAGAGTTCGCCCGGCGAGCCGGAACCCGTTCGCGTAGCCGTGCCACTCGTCGCCACCAAAGTTCAGACAAGCGTGGTACCTCCCTGTCCCGGTCAGCTCGTACAGCGACATCCCCTCGGTAGGCCACTCCGCGGGAGCATCCTCGTCAGTCGATCCCATGCCCTTCTCCTTCGTCCACCAACGATGGTGCAGCACCGGACGGGTCCGGGCCACCAGCCTGCTCGACGATGCGGAGGCGGCTCAGCGGGGCTGCTGCTGTCAGTCGTGCAAACTGATCTCAGGCACGATCGGGCCTTCCGGGTGTCAGCGGGTCGAAAGGCCACTCGCAGTGACAGCCGTGCAGCACCGCCTTGCGGTCAGCGGCGATTCCCGGACCGTGACGTAGAGCGGAGCTGTCGCTGGTTCCGCCTACCCTCATGAGGAAGGAAGAGGACGGGGAGGCCACGGTGCCGGGAGCAGACAAGTACCTGACACCAGAGGCCCGCGCACGAGTCGACATCGACGAGATGCTCGAAGCAGCGGGATGGGCGATTCAGGACCGCGACGAGCTCAACCTGCACGCCGGCCGTGGCGTCGCAGTGCGCGAGTTCCTCCTCAACGGCAACAAGGAGGTCGACTACCTCCTGTTCGTCGATCAGCAGGCAGTCGGGGTCCTCGAAGCGAAGAAGCAAGGATCGACCCTCACGGGGGTTGAGCCCCAGTCGAAGCTGTACTCCGAGGCACTCCCCGGACATGTCAACGCTCCGGTGCGACCGCTGCCGTTCTTGTACGAGTCGACCGGGATCGAAACCAGGTTCACCAACAGCTTCGACCCGGTACCGCGAAGCCGCCCGGTGTTCGCGATCCACCGGCCCGAG
>JAFAFN010000594.1 GCA_023423475.1 Actinomycetes bacterium
ACGCTGCGGTGGCGCTGGCGAACGACACACGACTCCGGCTGACCGCGGCGGTCTTCTCCGCCGACCTGCCGACCGCGATGTCGATGGCGCAACGCCTCGACTTCGGTGGCGTCGTCATCAACGGCACCAACAACTACCGCCCGCCGATCGTCCCGTTCGGTGGCGTCGACCTCGCCGGTGCAGGCCGCGAGGGCCTCGGTTGGACCATCGGCGAGCTGACCCGGACCCGCTTCATCGCGCTGCGAGGGCTGCGCCCCGCGGGACGCGAACCACACCTCCCGAACCACGACACGAACGGATGACCATGCTGGACGCCCCCACCTCGATGACCTCCGAGGAGATCGACGACTACCGGGACCGCTTCGAGCGGCACCTCGCCCAGACGGTGCCGGGCCGCAAGGAGTTCGTCGTCGCCGGCGCACAGGGGTGCACCGTCGAGTCCGCCGAGGGTGTCCGCTACCTGGACATGACCTCCGGCATCGGCGTGGTGAACGTGGGACACAACCACCCCGCCGTGGTCGCCGCGGTGGCGGAGCAGATCACGCGGTACACACACGTGAACGTCTACGGACGCTTCGTCGTGCCCGAGCAGGTCGAACTGGTCGAGCGGCTGCTGTCGGTCGCCGGTGACGGCTTCGAGACGGCCTACCTGACGAGCACGGGTGCCGAGTCGACGGAGTGTGCGCTCAAGCTCGCTCGCAAAGCGACCGGGCGGCCCCGGTTCGTCGCCTTCGAGCGCTCGTACCACGGGCGCACGCTGGGCGCACTGTCGGTGAGTTGGCGCGAGGAGTGGCGGCGCCCCTTCGAGCCGCTGCTCGAAGAGGTCCGCTTCGCCCCCTACGACGACCTCGACGCAGCGATCGCCCTGATCGACGGGACGACCGCGGCGGTCATCGTCGAACCGGTCCAGGGCGAGGGAGGCATCCGCGTCCCCTCGGACGGGTTCCTGTCCGGTCTGCGCGCCCGCTGCGACGAGGTCGGCGCGCTGCTGATCATCGACGAGGTGCAGGGCGGCATGGGTCGTTCCGGGAAGTGGTTCGCCCACCAGCACTGGGACGTCCGGCCCGACATCATCACGATGGCGAAGGCGACCGGCGGCGGGCTCCCGCTCGGCGCGGTGCTCGCCTCCCGGGAGCTCTTCGAGACCTTCGTCGACCCGCCGCTGTCGCACCTGACGACCATGGGCGGCAACCCCGTCGCCTGTGCGGCGGGCATCGCGGCGTTCGACGTCATCGCGGACGGCCTGCTCGACCACGTCGTGGCGACGGGGGAGCACCTGCGCGCCGAGCTCCGGTCGCTCGGTGAGGACTTCCCCTGGCTGCTCGTCGACGTGCGCGGCCTCGGGCTGTGGTGTGCGATCGAGCTCAGCGTCGACGCGAACGCCGTGGTGGCGCGCATGCAGGAGCTCGGTGTGCTCGTCGGGTCCGTCCTGAACCAGTCGGGCACCGTGCGGATCATGCCGCCGCTGGTCATCACCCGCGACGAGATCGACCGCTTCGTGGCCGTGCTGCGCGAGGTGCTGGGCGAGGTCGCCGGCGAGCCGGGGGCGGCCGGATGACCGAGTTCCTGGTGCGGGGACGACACGTCGTGACGATGGCGGGGCTCGTCCCGTCCGCCGAGCGCGACCGCACGCCCGGCGCGGTGCTCGAGGGCGTCGTCGCCGACGGCGCGGTGCTCGTGCGTGACGGTGTGATCGTCGAGGTCGCCAGCTACGAGTCGCTCCGAGCGGTCCATCCCGACCTCGAGGTCTTCGGCGACGGCACCGGCGTCGTGATCCCGGGTCTGGTCTCGACCCACACCCACCTGTCCGAGTCGCTGGTGACGGGGATGGGCTCGGAGCTGTCGCTGTTCGAGTGGGGTGCGTCGATCGTCGGCCCGGTCGGCGACGTGCTGACACGGGAGGACGCCGCCGAGGGCACCGCCATGCGCGCCGTCGAGATGCTGCTCAGCGGCGTGACCACCGTGAACGACATGTTCTGCCACTCCAACGTCGGCTCGATGGCCAGCCTGGGCGCGGCGGACGGCCTGCGCCGAGCGGGCATGCGGGCGGTCGTGTCCTTCGGCGCCGAGGATGCTCCCTGGCTCGGACGGGACGGCGTCGATCCGACCTCGGTGGTCGACGGGATCCTGCTCGAGCAGCACGCGCTCGCCGCCGAGGTCGACGGCGATCCGTTGCTCACCTATCGCTTCGGCGTCGGCACCCTCCTCGGACAGAGCGACGAGCTGCTCGCTGCGGGTGTCGAGGAGTGCCGCAGCAACCACTGGGCCGTGCACACCCACATGGCCGAGGTGCGCGAGGAGATCACGGCGGCCCGTGAGCGGTGGGGACACCGCACCGTCGAGCACTCCGAACGCGTCGGCCTGCTCGAGCGGCCGCTCATCGCGGCGCACGGGATCTGGCTCACCGACGCCGACATCGCGACCCTGCGACGACACGGCACGGCGGTCGCCCACAGCCCCGTCGCGAACATGATCCTCGGCTCGGGGGTGTGCCCGGTCGGGCGGCTCCGCACGGCAGGCATCGCCGTCGGCATCGGGACCGACGGCGCCGCGTCCAACGACAGCCAGGACATGCTCGGCGCGGTCAAGGCCGCGGCGCTGCTCCAGAAGGTGCACCACCTCGACCCCCTGGTGATCGACGCGTTCGACGTGTTGACGATGGCGACCATCGAGGGAGCGAGGGCGCTCGGCCTCGACGACGTGGTCGGCTCGATCGAGGTCGGCAAACGCGCCGACCTGGTGCTGCTCCAGGACACCGTCGACATGGCCGTGCTGCACGATCCCGTCTCGCAGATCGTCTACGGGGCATCGCCCCGCTCGGTGCGCGACGTGTGGGTCGACGGTCGGATCGTCGTCGAGGACCACCGCTGCGTCACCGTCGACGAGACCGAGCAGATCCGTCGCTGCCGCCCCCTCGCCGAACGCCTCGCCCACGACGCCGGACTGGTGGCAGCCGGTCACAGCGTGCTCGAGCGATGAGCAGGTCCAGCCGTGAGGTCGTGGTCATCGGCGGGGGCCACAACGGACTCGTCGCGGCGTTGCGACTGGCCCGCGCCGGTTGCGACGTCACGGTGGTCGAGCAGGGCGACGAGCCCGGCGGCTGCGTGTGGACCGACCGTCACCCGAGTGGCGTGGTCGTCGAGCGCGGCGCGTTCGAACACGGCGGGATCCTGCCGGTCGCGACCGAGCTGGGGCTCACCGACCCCGGTCTCGGCGCCGCGACCCTCGAGTACCGCGAGCACCCGGTGGCGGCGGGGTTCGTCTTCGGCGACGGTCAGCGCAGGGTCTTCCACACCGACCTGGAGCGCACCGTCGCCGACCTCGGTGCCGACGGGCCGCGCTACCGGGAGCTGGTCGATCTGGCCGGGACGCTGTTCGGGATGCTCGACACCTTCGATGCGCCGCCCACACCGACCCAGGTCGCCGCCGCGCTGGCCCCGCTGCGTGGTGGCGACGAGATGTTCCGGACGATGCTCTCACCCGCCGAGCAGGTCATCGAACGGTCGTTGGACGACCCCCACACACGCGCCTCGCTGGCGCTGCAGGCGGCACACGCGCAGGTGCCCGCATGGGCGCCCGGGACCGGCCTGTTCGCGCTGCTGCTGCCCGCCTCGCACGCCGGACCTGCCGTGCGGCCCGTCGGTGGGTCCCGTGCTCTGACCGACGCGCTCGCCGCCGCACTCGACCGGGCGGGTGGCCGCATCGTGACCGGCAGCGCCGTGGTGGGACTGCGGACCAGCTCGGAGCGTCGTCGGGCCGAGGCGGTGCGAGCCAGCGCACCGACGACGACCGGGGACGTCCGCACCGCCAGGGCCGGCGTGTTCGGCGGGTCGCCGGGGGCCAGCGCTCGGGTGCCCACGACGACCGTGGGCCTGGACTGGACCAGTCGCGGTGAGGTCGAGCTCGCGGACGGCACCGTGATGCACGCCGACGCGGTGGTGTCGAGCATCGGCGCGCCCCGCACCGTCGCGGTGCTCGCCGACGATGCGCCGTCGCTGCGGGCGAGTGCAGCGGGACTCCACAGCGGTCACTTCAACGTCTCGGAGCTGACCGTGACGGTCGTGCTCGACCAACCCGTCGAGCTGGGACTGAGCGACCCCGACGCCGTGTGGTACGCCGTGGCCGACCCGGACGACGTGCGCCGCGGGTTCGCCGAGGTGATGGCCGGGCAGCTGCCGTCGTCGCCGTGGGCGATGGTCGGGTCGGTCACCCAGCCCGACGGAGTGGATGGCGCCGCGGTCTGGATGAGCTCGATCGTGCCGTTGCGACGGGACGAGCCCTGGGACGCCGAGTCCGAGCGTGCCGCCGCCGAGCGGGTCATCGACCAGGTGGGTTCGGTCCTCGGTGTCGACCTCCGCGCCGGACTGGTCGACACCGTGGTGTCGGGACCGGCGACCTGGTCGGCTCGCATCGGAGGCGACGGCAACCCGAACCACATCGACAACACGATCGACCAGCTGCTCGGCTGGCGGACGCCCGGTCACGCCGACATGCGCACCGAGCTCGACTGGCTGTTCCTCTCGGGTGCAGGCCAGCACCCCGGTGGCGGCCTCTCGGGTGCATCGGGCAGTGCGGCAGCTGCGGCGGTGCTCACGCCGCGGTCCGCTCGAACCTCCCGACTCAGCCGGGTGCGGGACGAGGTGCGCGGGCTGGCCCGAGGCGCCCTGGCCTATCGACGCATGCGACGAGGAGCGACATGAGCCCGACGGTGTTCGACACGATCGACGTGATGACCTCGTACCAGCACGCCGCGGCACTGACCGCGGCGGCTCGCTGCGGTGTGTTCGACGTCCTGGCAGAACGGTCGCTGACCTGGACCGAGACCGCCGCCGAGCTCGGCACGGACCCGACCGCCACGCGGGCACTGCTGGACGCGATGGTCGGTCTCGGCCTGGTCGATCTCGACGACGAGGTCGGCCGGTACCGGGCGGGTCCCGTCGCCGCCCGCCTCGGCGCCGGCGGCGACCTCCGCCTCGTGGTCGAGAAGGAGGCGTTCCTGGCCCGTGTCTGGCTCGACCTGGCCGACAGCGTGCGCTCCGGACGTCCCGTGCTGGCACCGTGGCGCGACCGTCTCGTCGCCGACCCGGTCCAGGCGCGGGAGTTCCTCTCGGCGCTGGTGGTGCTGGCCGCACAGACCGGCCCCGACCTCGCGACGGTCCTCGAGCTCGCTCCGGGGTCGACCGTCGCCGATCTCGGGGGAGGTCTCGGCGCCTATGCCGTGCCGCTCGCCGGCGCGGGTGCCGAGGTGACCCTCGTCGACCTCGCCCCGGTCGTGGACTGGGCCCGCGACGACCTCTCGGCCATCGACGCCGACACCCGGCGACGGATCGTCGTGTGCGAGGCGGACCTCCTGGCGGCCGACGCGGCGGAGCGGATCGGCGGCCGGTTCGACGTGGTGTTGCTGTCGCACCTGCTGCACGACCTGTCCGACGACGATGCCGCGGTGGTCCTCGGACTCGCACGCCGGCTCCTCCGGCCGGGCGGCAGCGTCGTCGTGTTCGAGCTGCCGGGAGATCCACCAGGTGCGTTCGGCCCACTCTTCGATCTGATGATGCGCGTCGAGACACCCGGCGCAGCTCGGCGTGTCGACGAGCTCGTCGCGCTGCTCGAGGCCGCCGGCTTCGTCGACCTGGCCGAGGTTCCCGGCACCGGACGACCCCACGTCGTGCTGCGGGCCGCCGCCCCGGCCTGAGCAGCGCCCGCCGTGCACCCCTCCGAAATGACAGTTGTTTTCGGAGTGATCACCTCGAGAACAACTGTCATTTCGCGTCAGGGCAGCAGGCGTTCGACGGGCCAGGGGCGGGCGCGGAGCTCCTCGAGTGCGTCGCGACTCGCCGCCACCTGCGTCTCGGCCAGGTCGCGACGCGGCTGCACCCCTGCGAGCAGCTCCTCGGCCAGCTCGTCCCAACGCGAGCGCGCCGAGTCCAGGTCGATGCCGACGTGGCGCCGATCCCGGTAGTGGAAGGTCCCGGCGACCATGACGTCGGTGACGTCAGCTGCCCGAGCAGCGGTCAGGAGCTGGTTGGCGACGTCCGTCGCCGGGTGGAACGCCGGCCCGCGCAGGTCGACGACGCACAGGTCCGCCCGTCGGCCCGCTTCGAGGCGACCCGTGTCGCTCCACCCGCAGGCGGCCGCGCCGCCGACGGTCGCCGCATCGAGCGCGTGTTCGACGCTCAGCCAACGGTCCGGTCCCGCCGAGGAGATCCGGGACAGCAACGTCGCGAGGCGGGTCGCGTCGAGCACGTCGAGGGCGTCGGCGGAGTTGGCGCCGTCGGTGCCGACCGCCAGCTGCACGCCGGCGTCGAGCAGCGACGCGGTCGGTGCGACACCCGACCCGAGGCGCAGGTTGCTGCCCGGGACGGTGACCACCGTCGAGCCGGCGTCGGCCAGCAGCTCGATGTCGGCGTCGTCGACCCAGATGCCGTGCGCGGCGGTGAGCGGACCGTCGAGCATGCCGATCGCGGCGAGCTCGGCGGTGATCGAACGGCCGAAGCGCTCGGACGCACTGATCGCCTGCGGCTTCGACTCGGCGAGGTGGAGGTGGACCGGCAGCCCGTGGCGATCGGCGAGCTGGCGCAGTCCGAGCATCAGCTCCGTGGTGCAGTGCGACGGGATCGTCGGCGCGACCGCGGCGGTGACGTCGGCGTCGGGCGGCATCCCGGCCACGAAGTGCTCGCAGGCGGTGAGGAGGTCGGCCGTCGGCGTGGCGGCCGGGAGGGTCGAGCCGACGGCAGCGCAGCAGGCGCCGATGACCGGCACCGCCTCGTGCACGCTGCGGTCCGCGACCATCGGGGCCAGACGGACACGGAGCCCCGTGCGGTGGTACGCCTCGGCGGCCGCGACGAGGACGTCGGGGTCCGGGATCCCCGACTGCGCCAAGAGGTCGAAGGCACCGACGGCACCGGAGGACATCGTCTCGGCGCCGGCGAGCAGGGCCGCGAGCCCGGCGAGCTCGCGGCGACGCTCCGCGGACATCCACGCGCCGTGCAGGAGCGAGGCCTCGAGGGTCCAGTCTCGGTTCGCTCCTCGGGCGACCATGTTGTGGGAGTGCACGTGCGCGTTGACCAGGCCGGGCATGACGAGTCGGCCGGACAGGTCGACGACGGCGGCATCCGCGTGGGAGAGCTCGCCGGGGCGGCCGATCGCCTCGATGATCGCGCCGTCGACGAGCACGTCGGCCGGCGCGGGCACCCACGCCGGCCCGGTCATGACGAGCGCACCGGTGAGCAGTCGGCGGTCAGCCACGTGGCCCCGGGTCCCCGGTCGGAGGAGGGTGCTCCACGTACCAGTGCTCGGCGATCGCCGATCGTGTGGTCACCCAGACGTCGTCGTGGGCGACGACGTGGTCGAGGAAGCGTGCGAAGCCCGCGGCCCTGCCGGGGTGGCCGGTCAGGCGCGGGTGGACCGAGACGACCATCATCGCTCCACCCTCGGCGTAGAGGACGTCGAAGGCATCTCGGAGGTAGGTGTACGCGTCGTCCCCGGTCGACCACCACCCCTTGGCGTACTTGTTGTCGTTGTTCGAGAACGTGTGGGGGATCACGAGGTGGTCGCGGTCGCCGACCCGGGTCCAGTACGGCAGCTCGTCGTCGTACGCATCGGAGTCCCAGCTGAAGCCGCCCTCCGCGACGAGCAGCTCACGGGTGTGCAGCGAGGGTCCGTAGCGGCAGTACCAACCGGTCGGCCGGGCGCCCCAGGTGGACGAGAACGAGGTGACGGCCAGGTCGATCTCCCGGCGTTCCTCGTCGGGCGACATCAGGTAGTGCTTCGCGAACTTGTGGCCGTGGCCCATGAGGTCCCAGCCTGCGTCGCGCGCCGCCGCGGTGATCGCCGGGTTGCGTTCCAGGGCGACCGCGCAGGCCGAGGCGGTCGCGACCAGGTCGCGTGCACCCAGCATTCGCAGCACTCGCCAGAAGCCGACCCGCGAGCCGTAGGCCATCATCGACTCACCCGCGAGATCCCGACCGGGGACGTCCGCGCCGGCGTCGCCCGCATCGGTGAGCGGCGATTCGTCGACCTCTGCTCCTTCTTCGATGTTGACCGCGATGTTCAGCGCCAGGCGGGCGCCGCCGGGCCAGCGCGGGTCGGGCCGATCGGCGCCGTAGCCGACGAGGTCGCGGGTCACGGGGCGACCGGCTCGTCGAGCAGCGCCGGGCGACCGAGGTCGACGAGCTCCTGGTCGGAGTACGCGCAGTATGACTCGAAGAACTCGCCGCGGTCCTCGAGGAACAACGCCCGTGACAACGCCTCGGCGATGCGTCGCCCGCCGGCGCCGAGACCCGAGTTCATGTTGCCGTTCAGTCCCATCGAGAGGCGGGCCCCGTAGGTGAAGTCGTGCACCCGCGTGACCCACGGGGCGCCGCCCGGGTCGCGTTCGGTGAACTCGAACCCGCTGCCGAGGTAGGGATGACCGAGCAGCTGGTCGTCCTCCCAACCCTGGGGCGGGGAGAAGCGGTCACCCCAGGTGGCGATCGACGGTGCCAACGCCGAGAGCTCTGGTCGGACCGACAGATCGACGTTCGGGCCGGTCGCGCAGATGACGTCGTCGAAGCGGTAGGTGCGCCCACCGGCGCGGACCACGACGTCGCCGTCGTCGTGCACCTCGTCCCACGCCGAGGACGTGTGCCACGCGAAGTTGTCCCACCGGGTGCAGCGGTACCAGGTCTGCTGCGGCGGCGGCTGGTTGGTGCGGCCGAACTGGACCGTGAAACGCCACTTGTCCTCGTCGGGGAGATCGGGGAAGTGCGCGCCGAAGGCGTAGAACTCCATCCAGCGGAAGGGGTTGACCCGCGGCACGGCGGGGCGTCGGAAGAAGATGTCCACGCTGGTCGCACCCCGCTCGAGCGCGCTGCCGGCGTAGTCGAACGCCGAGGCGCCGCCGCCGAGCACGCCGACGCGGCGACCTTCGTAGCGGTCGAAGTCGACCGGCTCGCCGGTGTGCACGTAGCGCTCCGGGGCCAGGTGGTCGGCGACGACCGCGGGCACCGTCCACTCGCCGTTGCCGGCCATGCCCGTCGCGAGCACGACGTGACGGCCGAGCACGGCGCCGTCGGTGTGGCGGACCTCGATGGCGTCACCCGCAGGGTCGATCGAGGTCACTTCGACGTCGTTGAGGACCGTCGGTCCGGTGACCTCCCTGAACCAGCCCAGGTACTGCTGCCAGTGCTCCTTCGGGATGAACGTCATGTCGTCCCATGCGGCGTCGCCGAACGAGGCCCGGTACCAGGCCTCGGGTGTCAGCGACGGCACACCCTGGTCCGGTCCGGTGAGCGACTTGGGGGTGCGCAGCGTGTGCATCGCGGCGTAGGTGGTCCACGGACCCTCGGAGCCCCGGGGTGCTGCGTCGAGCACGAGGGTGTTCACGATGCCTCGGCGTCGCAGCGCGAAGGCGATCGTCAGCCCGGCCTGGCCACCCCCGACGATCACCACGTCGTGCACGTCGCGTCCGCCGGAGGTGCGCGGTCGGGGCCACACGGGCCGCGGATAGGCGGTCATCTCGAGCTCGCGTCGCACCCGGTCCTCGAGTGCCGCCAGGCGTTCGGCCGCGGTCATGGGTCATCCTCCTGCGCGTCGGGTCCGGTCGGGTTGAGCAGCGCGTCGATCGTCGCCGCCGTGCTCAGCAGCTCCTCGTCGTGGCCGTCGAAGCCGATGAGCTGCACTCCCTGCGGGCGCGCATCGACGGTGAGCCACGGCGCCGAGAGGGCAGGCAGTCCGAGCAGCGACGACGTCGCGGGCAGTCGGCGACAGCCCGTCGACGAGTGGCCGTGCGGCGCGGTGCCGGTGGTCGCGAGCGAGATCACGACGTCGTGGCGATCGGCGAGCCCCATCCAGATCTCGCGGAGTCGCGCCCGCTCGACGAGCGCTCGCCCGACGCCGGACGGTCCGATCGACCCGGCGTGACGCACCATCTCGGCCAGACGCGGGTCGGGCTCGCCCGCGGCGACCAGCGGGGCGAGCACCTCGGCGCTCTGGCCGGCGAACAGGTCGAAGCACACCCGGCCGGAGCCGGCCAGCTCGACGTCCATCGCGGTCAGCTCCGGCGTGGCGATCTCGACAGCGAACCGTTGGGACAGCATGCGGACGAGCGCGTCGAAGGCGGCGATCGTGCGTGGTGAGCGGAGCCCACCGTGGTCGAGCTCGAGCACCCCGATGCGGGGTCGGGTGATGTGCTGCAGCGGGGTGGTGCGCGGGGCGGCCAGCACCGCGACGGTCGAGGTCAGATCGGTCAGGCTGGCGGCGATCATGCCGAGGTCGTCGAGGGTGTCCGACAGCAGGTGCATGCCGGCGCGGGGGAGTCGGCCGTGGCTCGGCTTGAAGCCCCAGGCCCCGCAGTACGACGCGGGACGCAAGGTCGACGCCTGGCTCTGGCTGGCGAGCGCGACGGGGACGAAACCCGCGCCGACCGCCGCACCCGAGCCCGCCGAGCTGCCGCCGGGGGTGTGCCCGGGCAGACGTGGGTTGTCGGTGACGGTCGTGGTGCCGCACGCGAACGGCGTGGTGGTCGTCATCCCGAGGACGACGGCTCCGGCGGCCCGGAGCCGAGCGACGCTCTCGGCGTCGTGCTCGGGCACCCGATCCCTGAACAACGACGATCCGAAGGTGGTCGGCATGCCGGCGACGTCGATGATCTCCTTCACCGCGATCGGCATGCCGGCGAGCGGACGAGCGCCCGGCGCCTCGTCGAGTCCCTGGCCGCCGGGCTCCGCGTGCAGCACTCGGCGGTCGAGGTGGGTGAAGGCCCTCACCCGTGGTTCGAGGGCATCGATCCTGGCCGCGGCGCGTGAGAGGTACGTCGCCGCATCGCCACGCCATGGCGCCGGGCGGACCGTCATGTGGTGCTCCGAGACTCGGGGCAGGGCACCTGCGCCGAGTACCAGTCGTGGATCTCCGAGGAGCGGCACGGCACGACGTCGTCGGCCCCGACCAGGTCGTCCACGATCCGGCGCACCTCGTCGATGCGGTGCGCGACCCCCATGACGTGGGGGTGCAGACCGATCGGCATGACGACCGCGCCGTCATCGACCGCGTCATGGACGATCTCGCGTCGCAGCACGTCGAGCGTGCGTCGGACCCGGTCGGCCAGCGCGCCGTCCGGCTGGTGCTCCACGACGTAGGCGGTGACGTCGTTCAGCGACAGCGTGTAGGGGATGCCGAGGATGGATCCGACCCCGCCGTCGAGCCACACGGGGCGGTCGTCGATCATCCAGTCGTGGGTGAACTCGACGCCGTGCTCGACGAGCAGCCCGAGTGTCTCGTCGGTCTGGTTCATGCCCGGGCCGAGCCAGCCGCGTGGCCGGTCGAACCGGTCGCCGAGGCGGACCAGCGTCTCGGCGATCATCGAGGACTCGTCGTCGTAGGTCTGCGCGTATCGCTGCCGTAGGCCGTGGGCGACGACCTCCCAGCCGAGCTCGTCGATCAGCTGCGCGACCGCCGGGTAGTGGTCGACGACCTCGGCGTTGACCGCGGCGGTGACCCGATCGCCGAGCGGAGCGAGCGCCTCGGCCAGCCGTGGCAGTCCGACGCGGAGCCCGTAGAGCACCCACGAGTGGTTCGCGACGTCGGGCACGACGGTGAGGCCGTGTGGCGCGGGCAGGGCAGCTCTCGGCATGGGTGCGTCGAGGCTCCAGTGCTCGAGGTTGACCACGACGCTGGCGAGGATGCGGGCGCCGTCCAGCGGGGCGAGGCCGGTGGCAGCGCCTCGCAGCTCGAAGGGTGCGGGGGCCGATCGCTCCGGTGGGATCGGCCCGCTCATGGTCGTGTCCCGTTGAGGCGCTCGGCGAGTCCGAGCAGCAGCTCGTCGTCGCCCGGCAGGCCGAGCAGCGAGATCCCGACGGGTGCAGGGCCGTCGCCGTCGTCGACCTCACCCGCTGGCACGCTCAGCTGCGGCGCGCCGAGCAGCGGCGCGGCCACGACGTAGAGCAGGTTGCGGTCCCGCCACGCCATGAGCTGCGCATGCGGGGTGTCGCGCCGAGGTGGGGACGACCAGGTGGTCGGCAGCACCACGACGGCGTCCTCGAGGAGCGACGTGAGTCGATCGCGCAGCGCGGCGCGTGCCAGCTCGGCCGCGCGGACCTCGGCGTCGGTGACCTCGCCGGCGGTTCGGATGCGGACCTCGATGCCCTCGCCGAGCAGGGGTGTCTCGTCGGTGAGCCACGCGCCGTTGGTCTGCCAGAGCTGGCGGCTCATCAACGGCCAGAACGCGGCGACGGGGTCGTCGTCGAACAGCGGCGAGTGGCGCAGCTCGCACCCGAGCGCGTCCGCGAGTCGCCCGGCGAGCTCGAGCGTGCGCGCTGCGCAGGGATCGATCGCTCCGTCGACCAGGTCCGTGGCCACCATCAACGCGGCGACCCGTCGCGGCGTGTGGATGTCGGAGAGCACGCCGAAGGCGCGTCGCAGCAGCCCGAGCTGCCCGGCGAGCAGCCCGACGGCGTCGAACGACGGTGCCATCGGACGCAGCCCCGTGGTGTCGATGCGTCCGTGGCTCGGACGCAGTCCGAACAGCCCGCAGAACGCCGCGGGCACACGGATCGAGCCACCCGTGTCGGAGCCGAGGCCGAGATCGGCGTCGCCGGCGGCGACCATCGATGCGGAGCCGCTCGAGGAGCCGCCGGGGACCCGGTCGGGCGCCGCAGGGTTGGTGGGGGTGCCGTAGTGGGTGTTCGCGCCGAACATCCCCATCGCCAGCTCGTCGGTCGCGGTCTTGGCGGCGATCGACGCGCCCGCGTGCCGCAGCCGTGCGACCGCCGCAGCGTCGTCGGTCGCGGCGGATCCGGCGGCGAGGCTTGGGTTGCCCGCACCCGTCACGGTGCCGGCGACGTCGAAGACGTCCTTGACCGCGACCCGCACGCCGTCGAGCGCCCCGGCACCGGTCGGTCCCAGGTCGAGCCGACCCGCAGGGGCCAGCGCGGAGCGGTCGCCCGAGCTCACCGGTACGAGTCCAGGAAGTCCGTGGCCAGGGCCTCGGCACGGTCGAAGGGGTAGTGCCGATGTGCATGCATCTTCACCACAGCGGGTGCGCCGGAGTAGAAGCGTTCGTACTGGACGTGGCGTCCGGCGAACTCCGAGCCGATGAGCTCCCAGGCGAGCTTGAAGAGTCGGACCCGATCGCGCACCGGCAACAGGTCGGAGCCCATGACGGGGTCCATCGCGGCGACCTCGTCGGGATCGTCGAAGTCGAGAACCGACGACGGCACCTGGATCGGTCCGCCCCCGGCGAGCTCGCCCAGCATCTTGACGGCCTTGGGGTACACCTCGGTCTGCATGCCGAGAGCGGCATACAGGTACTGGCCGTCGGGCCGGTACACGCCGAACTCGTCGAGCTCTGCGTGGGTATGGGCTGCGTCGGTGAGCGCGCTCGAGATCGTCTCGATCGTGGCCAGGTCCGAGAGCTGCGCCCGGATCGACGGGTCCTTGTCGCGGCCGTTCGCCTTCACCACCAGGCTCGCGACGCCGGTGAGGAACCGGAGCTTGGCCGTCAGCCGGATGATCGACTGGAGGTTGCCGATCTGATGCGCCGCGGTGCCGAAGAACTGCGAGTTGACCACCTCGACGTCGCCGGCCGCGAACACCTGCTCCCAGGGCACCAGCACGCGGTCGAAGCTGACCATCGAGTCGGTCTCGTCGAAGCGGTTGCTCAAGGGGTAGTCGAACGGCTCGCCCGCCGTGGCATAGGGCCGACGGGTGATGAGCGAGAGTCCCGGCGTCGCGGCATCGACCACGAACGACAACGCCCGCTGCTGCTCGTCCGGACCGAGCGGCCGCACGCTCGTCACGAAGATCGCGTCCGCCACCGCGGCACCGGTGCCGAGCATCTGTGCGCCGTCGACCACGATGCCGTCGACGGTCTCCTCGACCAGCTGGACCGGGGTGACCCGGCTGGTCGGATCGCCCGGGTTCATCTGCGGCGGCACGATCGAGTTGGTGACCCAGAGGCCCTCGTCGGCGGCGCGTGCCGCGTAACCGACCACGCTGCTGCCGAGCTGGTGGCGTTCGGTGTCGAAGAGGTCCGGTCGCGAGACGAACCCCGCGAGCAGTCCCGCGACGTGGTCGGGACCGCGGCCGATGAAGCCGTGGGTGTGCGTCGACCACGATTCGAGCGCCCGCTTGCGGAGCTCGTGGCGGTCCCAGGTCGTCGGCACCGTGTAGATCGCGAGGCGGCCGGAGTCCGGGTCGACGAGGTCGGGGGCGCCGGTGGCCGCGAGGTCGTAGAGCGCCGCCATCGTGTCGACGACCCCGGAGAACGCCGGGTGCTCGGCGACGTCGTCGACCCGTTGGCCGTCCACGTACACCCGTCTGCCGTCGTCGAGGCTGGCCCGGTAGGCGTCGCCGGTGCGCATCGTGTGCTCCTTGCAGGTGCTGGTCATGACGCGAGCACCGCCTCGGCGCCAGGACCGACGAAGAGGTCCTCGGGCGTCAACGCCCCCGAGACGAGGCCGTCGGCCCTCGCATAGTCGATGATCTGTTCGAGCATCCGGCGGTTCGCCGCCACTCCCGAGGCCCAGTGGTCCGCTCCGAGGAGCCGCTCGGTCTCGAGCAGCTCCTCGAGCTGCCAGGGAAGGATCGAGTCCAGGGCCGACGAGTCGAGGACATCGGCCCGGGCGATCTCCTGGGCGCGGGTGAACGCGGCGAACAGCGCGTCGGGCAGCCACGGAGCCGCTGCCGCGACGGGACGCTTGACCGCGAGCACGTGCATCGCGGGGAAGATGCCGGAACGGGCGTGATACGCGAGCTCGATCTCGCGCGGCGAGCTGAACAGCCGGCGGACACCCGGCCCCGGCCACGTCGACGGCGCCCGAGCGGTGTAGAGCGCGTCGATCTCGCCGTCCGCGAGCATCTGGGCGAGACCTCGGTCGGTGCGCCGTTCGACCACGAACTCGGGCGGTAGGAACTGCGGGTGCTCGTCGCCGTCGCGGGGCCCTTCGGGTCCGGCGGTCACGTAGACCGGCGCCGTCCGGTCCAGCCCGAAGAAGTCGTGCAGGATGCCGCGGACCCAGACCGCGGCAGCCATGTCGAACACGGGGATGCCGACGCGACGTCCGGCGAGCTGGGACGGCTCGGTGATCCCCGAGCGTTCCGACACGAAGATGCACGACAGGCGGAAGTGCCGCGACGGGAAGACCGGGATCGCCAGGTACGGCTGGTCGTCGGTCTCCAGGGACCGCAGGTAGGTGACGATCGGGAACTCGCACACGTCGAAGGGGTGCTCGGTCAGCTGCAGGTTGAACAGCGCCTGGACCCCCATGGTGGTGATGTCCGCGTCGACGCCGTCGATGGCCACCCGCCCGTCGGTCAGCGGACGTGTCCTGGCGGTGCCGGCCAGTCCGATCGAGAGCTTCATTCCCCTCCTCGAGATCGTTGGCCGTGCCCTGCGGCGCCCGAGTGGCGACCGCTCGACAGGACCCCTTCGATGTGCGCCCGCAACGTGGGCACGAAGCGCGGGTCGAGCTCCCACTCGAGGGTGATCAGCCGGTCGACGCCGGCGAGCACCTCGTCGGGGACCCGGGCGGCGTTGTTCACGACGACCACCGGGGCGTCGTCGAGCAGCGCCAGGTCGTCCGCGCCGACCTGCACGCCGTCGATCTGGCCGGGGAAGTACTGGCCCACCACCGCGGTCATCCACTGGATGCCCCGACGGCTCGGCGCCACGACCACCAGACGGTCCTCGTCACGGACCTCGACGAGCTGGCGCAGGGTCGCGGGGGAGGCCGACAGGTTGAGCTCGACGACCTGGTCGATGTCGCGCACCAGAGGCGCCACGTCGTTCAGGTGGAACAGCGGAGAGACGACCGCGTCGAACTCGTCGTCGAGCAGGCGCCCGGCGGCCTCGTCGATCAGCACCGGCTGGACCTCGACGTCGATCGCCTGCTGCATCAGTCCCTGGAGGTGGCGGAGGTCCCGCTCGTTGCACTCGACGAGCGCGACACGGCGGACCGAGTCGACGCGGTGCAGCACCGCGTCGACGGTCGAGGTGAGCTCGTCCGCGGTGAGCCCGAGCCGTCGGGCACGGAGGAGCAGCTCCTCGAGCCGCTCGGTGACGATCGCTCGTGGGTCGGGCTCGTCGCCGTCGAAGTCCTCGACGTAGGCGCCGCGCCGGGGCACGGTGCGGACACGTCCGCCGGCGGCGAGCCGACCGATCGCACGGTCCACCGTCGAGGAGTTCGATCCCATCTCCTGCGCGATCGCCCGGCACGACGGCATGCGGCTGTCGACGGGGTAGACCCCGGTCAGGATCCGGTCCAGCAGTCGGTCGTAGACCTCCTCGACCCCCGGCGGCGCGGCGCTCACCGTGTCGCCGCCAGTTCGGACAGGTCGTGCAGCCCGGCGACCGTCGCCAACTCGACGGCGTGCGGGCGGGACCGGTCCGCGACCTCGACCGGATCGACCCTGACGACCTCGCCGTCGAGCACGCTCGGGCGACCGTCGACCCAGACCTCGGCGACCTCTCGGCTGCCGGCCACGAACACGATCGCCTGGAACGGGTCGTGGACGTTGGCGAGTGTCGGGCCGGAGCCGTCGAACACGACCACGTCGGCGCGTTTGCCGACCTCGAGCGAGCCGATGTCGTCCTGCATCCGCAGAGCCCTCGCCCCGCCGATCGTGCCGAGCTCCCACGCCTCCCTGGCGCTCATCGCCGTGGCCTGCTGGTGGTGCACACGTGCGAGCAGCGGCGCGGCCTTGAGTGCGGCGAGGAAGTCCTGGGAGTCGTTCGACGCGGCGCCGTCGACCCCGATCCCGACGTCGATGCCCGCCTCGAGCATCTCGCTCACGGGCGCCACACCGCTGGCGAGGATCATGTTCGCGACCGGGTTGTGCGCGACGCCGACGCCGTGCTCGGCCATGAGCCGCCGGTCGTTGCGGTCGACCCACACGCAGTGGGCGGCGAGCGTCGGTGCGGCGAAGAGCCCCTCGTGGGCGCAGTGGCCGACCACGGTGCGGCCGGTGCGCTCGTAGGTCGAGGTGACCTCTTCCCGCACCTCCTGGATGTGCATGTGCACGCCGTGGTGGCCGTCGACCGCGTAGCCGATCGACCGGGCGAACATCTCGTCGCTCTGCCCCCCGAGCGCGCCGATGCCCATCCTGAACGTGCACAGCTCGCTGGTGGCGGTCGCCTCGCGCAGCGCTTCGTGCTCGTCGAACTGCGCCTCGATGCCGGGACCGCTGCGGTCGCCGGCTCCGAAGGACAGCACCCCTCGAAGCCCGAGCTCGTCGAGTGCCTGCACCACCGACGGGGTGATGGGCTGGTCGCCGGGATGGCACACGAACATGTCGTTCGCGGTCGTGACCCCGCTGCGCAGCATCTGGATGCCGGCGAGCTGCGTGCCGAGGTACGCCTTCATCTGATCCATGTGCGGATCGACGCGCCGGATCAGGACGTGGAGCCACTCCCAGAGGGTGACGTCGCTCGCGATGCCGGTGATGAGGCCTTCGGAGAAGTGCCCGTGGGTGTTGACGAAGCCGGGGCTGACGATGTCGTGGGGTCCGCCGTGCACCTCGGCGTCAGGGTGGCGCACCGAGAGGTCGGACCAGCGGCCGATCTCGACGATCGAGTCGCCGCGCACGAGCAGCGCCCCGTCACGGATCGGCTCGGGGGCCAGGACCCATCCGCCGCGGAGCAGGACGTCGTTCATGCCGCACCGGTGTCGTAGTCGAATGCATCGGCCTGCGGTGCGACGAGGTCGCCGTAGAGCTCGGGTCTCCTCGCTCGCAGCAGTCCCGGGATCGAGTCGAACGGCTTGGGATCGACCATCGAGTCGTCGTGGTCGCGCAGCCAGCGGAGTCGGTCGAGGTCGACGTCGCCCACCGCGAGCTCCTGTCGGCCGGCGAACACCACGGGGTGCTCCGGGCCCGTGATCATCGCCGCGCCCTGCTCGTCGCCCCAGAGGTTGTTGGTGAGGGCGATGTAGCAGACGTTCTCGATCGCCCGGACCTGGTTGATCATCTGCCAGTTGCGGGTGAGGGTCGTGAAGCCACCGCCGGCGGGGGACAGGATGATCTGCGCGCCCCGCAGCGCGACGACCCGGGCCACCTCGGGGGTCCACATCTCGGAGCAGACGACGATGCCCATGGGGATGCCGTCGAGCTCGAAGTTGCCGAAGGCATCGGCCGGCGACACCAGCTCGCCCTCGCCCTTCTCGCTGGACGGGATCGTCGCGGGGTGGGTCCGTTCGTAGCGCAGCACGGTGTCGCCGGAGCGGTCGAGGACGTACACGCACAGCCGGTTGAGTCCGTCGCCGCACCGCTCGGTCCGGGACCACACCACGTTGATCGAGCCGTCGAGGGCAGCGGCAGCCATCGCAGGACCCGCGTCGTAGAACGCATCTGCTGCTCGGACCGGGCCGGGGCTGAACTCCGGGAAGCAGACCAGCTCGGCGCCCGTCGCGGCCGCCTCGGCGACGAGCTGCACGGCGTGGTCGACGTTCGGCGAGCCGTCCTCACCCGGGATCCGTCGCGGCTGGGCGACGGCGAGTCGGTAGGAGGAGCGAGCCGCAGGGGTGTTGGCCATGGCGGTCAGAGTAGGAATCGAAATGGCGGAAATCGGCCGCCGAAACGGTCTCTTAACCGGGAAGGAACACGATTCTCATCTCTGTTACACACGGCGTCACAGAGGGACAGATTTGCCCGGAATTCCGCAGTTTTCGGGGGTTCGGAGCGCCCCGGAAGGGCCTACCGTGAGCCCATGCGTCGTTGGTCCGAGCTCATCGTGCTGGTGGCGGTGGCGTGCGTCGCGTTCATGCTGCTCGGCCTCCCGACCCCGATGCTGTTCGGTGGGCTCGCGGGCGCCCTGGTGTACGCGCTGACCCGACCAGGTGATCCCCTGGCGCTGCCGGCGCCGGCGTTCCGGTACGGGCAGGCGACCGTCGGTGTGGTGGTCGGCACGTCGATCGAATGGACCGGACTGGTCGACCTGGGTCCCCGTTGGTTGATCGTCGTGCTGGTGTCGGTCTTCTCGCTCGTCGTGAGCGTGTTCGTCGGCCAACTGCTGATCCGGCGAGGCGCGACGCCGGTGACGGCGACCTTCTCGTCGATCGCAGGTGGTGCCGCCGGGCTGACCGCCATGGCCGACGACCTCGGAGCCGATGCGCGCGTCGTCGCGGTGCTGCAGTACCTGCGGTTGCTCGTCGTGCTCGTCACCATGCCGGTCGTCGTCGGTGTGGTGTTCGGGGCCAGCGCCGACAGTGTCGGCATCGATGCCGAGGTTGCGCCGTGGCCGATCGCCGTCGCCTTCGTCGTGGTCGCTGCGGTCGCCGGGCTGTGGGTCGGCAAGGTCGCCCGCATGCCGTCGCCGGCGATCCTCGGACCGCTCGCGGTCGCGGCGCTGCTCACCCTGGTGCCGATCTTCTCCGACGTCGCGATCCCCGAGCCCGTGCAGGCGGCCGGCTACCTGGTCATCGGTGCACAGATCGGGTTGCGGTTCACCGTGGCCAGCCTGCGCTCCATCAGCCGCATGGTGCCGGTGGCGCTCTTCACGATCGTGGTGACGCTGCTCGCCTGTGCCGGCCTCGCCTGGGTGCTGGTCGTGACCACCGGGGCGACGCCGCTGGACGCCTACCTGGCCACGACGCCGGGCGGCATCTACGCAGTGATGGGCACCTCGGCCGCCACGGGCGGCGACGTCACGTTCGTCGCGGCGACCCAGGTGCTCCGACTCCTGATCGTGCTGGCGAGCGCACCGTTCGTCGCCGCGATGCTCCGACGACGCGCATCGGTGTCGGACACGCCG
>JAFAFN010000046.1 GCA_023423475.1 Actinomycetes bacterium
ACGCAGGTCGTGCGCTCGGCATCGACGAGGCGGTCTTCGCAGAGCTCGGACGGACGGGGGGTGCGTCGTGACGGTGCTCGAGCTCGACGGGCTCTCCGTGCGATTCGGCGGACACCTCGCGGTCAGCGACGTCTCGATCAAGGTCGAGGGTGGCCGGGTCAGCGGCTTGATCGGTCCGAACGGCGCGGGCAAGACCACGACGTTCAACGCGATCTGCGGCGTGGTCGTCCCGTCCGCCGGCAGCGTCAGCCTGGACGGCAAGGACATCACGAAGGTCGGCACCCACAAGCGTGCTCGACTCGGGATCGGTCGCACGTTCCAGCGGCTCGAGGTCTTCTCGTCGCTCACCGTGCGGGAGAACCTGCAGGTCGGCCTCGAGATCCGCCGCAGCTGGTCACGCCGTCGAGCTGCGCTCCCTCAGTACCTCGCGGACGGCGGCGATCCTTCGCCGACCGAAGAGATCGACCTGATCCTCGAACGTCTGGACCTGGGCTCCCTCGCGGACACCTCGGTCGGCTCGCTGCCGACGGGCCACGCCCGTCTGGTCGAGCTGGGCCGTGCGCTCGCCGCACGGCCGTCGATCCTGCTGCTCGACGAGCCCGCCTCGGGTCTCGACGACAACGAGACCGACGCCTTCGGCGACCTGCTGGGCGTGCTCGCCTCGAACGGCCTCGGCATCCTGCTCGTCGAGCACGACGTGGCGCTGGTCATGCGCGTGTGCAGCCAGCTCTCGGTCCTCGACTTCGGACAGATCATCGCCGAGGGCACTCCAGAGGTCGTGCGCTCCAACGAGGCCGTGCTCGCCGCCTACCTGGGCACCGCGCCGGCGCCGGCCGGATCCGACGCCGCATCGGTCGGCCCCGGCGACATCCACACCGGCGTCCCCGACGGCGGTGCCTCGAGCAACGGAGTCAGCTCATGACCGACGCCACCGAGTCGATCCCGCTGCTCGAGCTCCGGGGCGTGCGCGCCTCGTACGGTCCGATCGAGGTGCTCCACGGCGTCGACCTGGCCGTCCCCCAGGGCACCGTGGTCGCACTGCTCGGGCCGAACGGCGCCGGCAAGACCACGACGTTGCAGGTGGCCTGCGGTCTGATGCGGCCGACCTCCGGTTCGGTCTTCCTCGCCGGACGCGACGTCACCGGCACCAGCCCCGAGGACCTCGCCCGTGCCGGCGTGACGACCATCCCCGAGGGCAAGGGCATCTTCCCGAACCTCACCGTGCGAGAGAACCTGCTGATGGCGACCTACGCCGGGGCGTCCATGTCGCACGTCGAGGCGGTGGCCTACGAGCGCTTCCCACGTCTCAAGGAACGACGGACCCAGATGGCGGGCACGCTCTCGGGCGGCGAGCAGCAGATGCTCGCCATGGCCCGTGGACTCGCCGTCGATCCCGCCGTCCTGCTGCTCGACGAGCTGTCGATGGGGCTCGCTCCGTTGGTCGTCGAGGAGCTCTACGGGATCGTCTCGCAGATCGCCCGGAGCGGCACCTCGATCCTGGTGGTCGAGCAGTTCGCACGGACGGTGCTCGGCGTCGCCGACGTCGCAGCGATCATGGTCAACGGCCTCGTCCGCCGGGTCGGTACCCCGACCGAGGTCGAACAAGAACTATCCGCTGCCTATCTGGGTGGGTGAAACCTGTGAATGAAAATGATGCACGTATCGAGCAGTTCAAGTCCGAGATCGAGGACCTGAAGCTGCGGGGGAGTTCGAGCGACGGTGAGAAGCGCCTGCTGGCGCTCGGCATCGCCCTCGCCGTCATCGGCGTCGCCCTGGCGGTGCTCGGCGCCATCCAGGTCGGCGCGACCGGTGGCTCTCCCGCGGACCAGCGTGCGTACATGGCACAGGGCTCGTTCATGGGTCTGGCGCTGATCATCGCCGGTGCGGCGCTGTTCATCCGCTACTCCCTGGCCCGCTACATGCGCTTCTGGCTCATCCGTCTGACCTACGAGAGCCGTGCGAACACCGACCGCATCGTCGATGCGATCGAGCGTGCCTCCGGCCTGCCGTCGACGCTGCAGGAGCCCCAGGCACAGGTGACCGCGGACCCGCCGCCGTTCAGCCAGCAGGAGCACTGACTCGCTCCAGCCTGCACGGCCGAGTCCGAACCTGACAGGATTTGCAGGTTCCGGGGGCGCGCCGTACATTGCGAATGGATTCACAAGCGTTGCCGACGGTGCCAGGGGCCCGGCGGACCACGGGGAGTGCGCACTCCGCACACCCGGCGCTCCGAGTCATCAACTCCACCATGTCTGATCACACCTCGACCAAACAGGAAGCGACACGCTCGCTCAACCGGTCCCATGGATCGTTCGAGCTCGCGTTCGCGCCGGTGATCATGGCGTTGCTCGGCCTGTGGCTCGACAAGACCATCGACACGGTGCCCGTCTTCACGCTGGTGTTCGCGCTCGTGGGCGTGCTCGGCGCGTTCGCCAAGGTCTTCTACAGCTACAAGCACTCGATGGCGCTGCTCGACGAGCAGGGTGCCTGGGTCGGCCACGCCAGCACGGCGCAGTTCCGCTCCGAGGCCAAGGCCCGTGCCGAGCGGCTGTCCCGTCCGCTCGAGGTGACCGAGCCGGCTCGCCCCGTCGCTCCGACCCCGTCGGACGAAGCGCTCGCACGAAGGGTGGTGTCATGAGCACCGACCCGATGAACGTGCGGGTCGAAGGCCCCTCGCCGGCGCTCGGCGTTGCGTTCGACCTCGCGAAGCGCAGCCTCTGGCTCGTCCCGGTGGTCACCATCGTCGCCGCCGCGTTCTGGGGCATCCCCGGCGTGGCATCCACCCTGTACGGCACCGCGATCGTGGTGGTGAACTTCCTGCTGTCGGCCTACCTGCTGGCGGTCACCGGTCGCATCAACGCCGCACTCATGGCGGGCGCCGCCATGTTCGGCTTCCTGCTGCGCCTCGGTCTGATCTTCCTCGCCGTGATGCTGGTCAAGGACCAGCCGTGGGTCGAGCTCGTCCCGCTGGGGCTGACGCTCATCATCGCCCACCTCGTCCTCTTGTTCTGGGAGATGCGGTACGTCTCCGGCACGCTGGCCTTCCCGGGCCTGAAGCCGCAGCCGACGCCCAATCCGTACCTCCCGTCCGTCGATGCCACCGAGGCTGACGCCTCCGGTGACGCCGACACCGGTCAGTCCGTCCCGTCCTCTCCGAACGCGCAGTAGAAGGAGCCCTTCCGAATGTCAGGCTTCCAGACCCTCGCAGGTCAGCTCACCGTCCTCGCCGCTGAAGAAGGCGGGGGAGGGGGCGTGCACTTCCCTCCCATCGACAACATCGTCAAGTGGCCGATGGCCTTCGGCGAGGACACCTGGTACGGCTTCAACAAGATCGGCCTCATCTCGCTGATCGCGATGATCGTGCCGTTCCTGCTCTTCTTCTTCGCCAGCCGCAAGGCGTCGCTGGTGCCGGGCAAGCTGCAGAACGTCATGGAGACGGCGATCGACTTCGTCGAGAAGCAGATCATCCTGCCGGCCATCGGCAAGGAGGGCATGCGCTACCTGCCCATGCTCACCGCCATGGTGTTCTTCATCTGGATCGGCAACCTCTTCGAGGTCATCCCGACGGCTCACATGCCGGCCAACGCCCGCATGGCCAACCCGCTGCTGCTCGCCATCGTCGCCTGGGTGATGTTCATCGGGGTCGGCGTGAAGCACAACGGCCTCGGCTACTTCAAGTCGGCGCTCTTCCCGCCCGGCGTGCCCAAGGCCCTCTACCTGCTGGTGACCCCGATCGAGCTGCTCTCGACCTTCATCATCCGGCCCTTCTCGCTCGCCGTGCGACTCTTCGCCAACATGCTCGCCGGTCACATCCTCCTCGTGACCTTCTCGGTGCTCTGCATCACGCTGTGGCAGCCGACCGCACTGATCGTCGTGAACGCGCTGTCGTTCCCGATGCTCGTCGCCTTCACCGGCTTCGAGTTCATGGTGGCCTTCCTCCAGGCCTTCATCTTCGCCCTGCTCACCGCCGTCTACATCGGTGGAGCGCTGCACCCGGAGCACTGATCCGGGCGCACAGCAGTTCGAACACAGCACACGTTCACGCAACACCAGCTCTGCAAACAGACCTGACCACATGGCCGGCGGACCCGGCCACGAACAGGAGTACCAACCCAACATGAGTGCAATCCTCAACACCGCCAACACCGTCCTGGCTCAGCTCCCCGAGGGTGCGACCGCCGCGGATGCCAAGGGCATCAGCGCCGCGACCGGCGCCGGCATGGCCTACGGCCTCGCCGCCATCGGCCCGGGCATCGGCATCGGCTACCTCGTCGGCCAGGCAGTGCAGGCGATGGCCCGTCAGCCCGAGTCCGCTGGCCAGGTCCAGACCACGATGTTCCTCGGCATCGCCTTCACCGAGGCGCTCGCCCTCATCGGCTTCGTGGTGTTCATCCTCCTGAAGTTCGTCTGATCGAGCGCCTCGGCGTTCGTTCGTCCCATTCGTCCATCTAGCCGTTCCGTGACCCACGGAATCCGGAGGAGACCCCGATGCTCGCACTCGTGAGTGTGCTCGCAGCCGAAGTCGCAGAGAAGACCGAGTCGATCAACCCCGTCGTCCCCGACGAGCTGGGTGAGATCTTCTGGGGTGCTGTCGGCTTCTTCGGTCTGTGGATCCTGTTGCGCTACGTCTGTCTTCCGCCCCTGATGAAGGTGCGGGAGCAGCGGGCCCAGCAGGTCATCGCCGACGCCGAGGCCGCAGCAGCGGCCGAGACGGCGGCCGAGCAGGTCCGTCGTGACTACGACGCCACGCTCGCCGAGGCTCGCGCCGAGGCAGGCCGCATCGTCGAGACCGCTCGCAGTGCTGCCGAGGCCCGCCGGGCCGAGGCGGTCGGAGCCGTCGAGGCCGAGGTCGCGGCACAGCGCCAGGAGGCCGTCGCCGAGATCGACGCGGCCCGCACCGCGGCGCTGGGTCAGCTCAAGGGCGACGTCGCCGCTCTCGCGGTGTCCGCTGCGTCCAAGGTCGTCCAGTCGGATCTCGACGTCGCCGGCAACCAGGCCACCGTCGACGAGTACGTGAACCAGGCCAGCGGCAAGCGCTGAGCAACCCGGAGACTGACATGAACACAACTCTCACCACGGTGTTGGCGGCAGGCAACGGTTTCTGGTTGCCCCACGACATCAACGAGGTCATCTGGGGCTCGATCTCCTTCCTCATCGTCGCCTTCCTGCTCTGGAAGTTCGGCCGCAAGCCGGTCGCACAGATGCTGAGCGGTCGGATCGAGAACATCGAGAACGAGCTCGACACCGCAGCGAAGTCCCGTGAGGCCGCCGAGGCCGAGCGCGACCGCATCAAGGCGGCGCTCGCCGACTCCGACAGCGAGGCAGCCCGGATCATCGCCGAGGCCCGGACCAGCGCCGACCAGCTGTCGACCGACATCGAGGCCCGCACCGGCACCGACATCGCGGCGGTCCGCGAGCGTGCCGCCGCCGACCTGGTCTCGGCACGGAGCCAGGCCGAGTCGGACCTCTCCGGTGAGCTGTCCCGACTGTCGCTCGGTGCTGCCGAGCGCGTCGTCGAGAACTCCCTCGATCCTGCGGCGCAGCAGCGCCTGATCGACTCCTACATCAGCCAGGTCGGTTCGCAGAACTGACCGCCGGCACCCCTGGGTGCCTGTGCCGATCCGAACGTACCGAACACACCGAGAACAGAAGCGAACGACACGATGAGTGACAACCGCATCACCGCCTACGCAGACGCCGCCTTCGGGATCGCGGCTGCCGAGGGAGCCTTGGCAGAGGTCGAGGACGAGCTGTTCCGGCTCGGACGGATCTTCGAGTCCAACGAGGAGCTCCGCTCCGCGCTCACCGACCCGCACCTGCCGGCGTCACGTCGCCAGCAGATCGTCGAGGACCTGCTCGAGGGCAAGGCGACGCCCACCACGACGGCGATCGTCTCGATGATCGTCGGCGCAGGCCGGGCGACCGACCTGCCGGCGATCGCCCAGGACCTCGTGCAGCGCTCCGCTGCCCAGAAGGGCGAGGTCGTCGCCGAGGTCCGCTCGGCGGTGCCCCTCACCGACGAGCAGCACGCACGTCTGTCCGAGGCCCTCAAGGCCCGCACCCAGCTCGACGTCAGCATCAAGAACGTCGTCGACCCGACCGTGCTCGGCGGTGTGGTCACCCAGATCGGTGACTCCGTGCTCGACGGCACCGTCCGCACCCGTCTGAACCAGCTCCGCGAGGCGTTCTGATCCGCAGGGATCAGCACACCACGCACCCGTACGAACGCCGCAGGAGACACTCACATGGCTGAACTCACGATCAACACCGCCGACATCTCGGCAGCGATCCGCAAGAACCTCGAGGGCTTCACGCCCGACGTCGCCCTCACCCAGGTGGGTCGTGTGGTCGAGGTCGGCGACGGCATCGCCCGCGTCTCGGGCCTGCCCGACGCCGCGGTGAACGAGCTGCTCGAGTTCGAGTCCGGCCTGCTCGGCCTGGCCCTCAACCTCGACGAGGAGTCGATCGGTGCCGTGGTGCTCGGCGACGTCGACTCGATCGAAGAAGGCCAGAGCGTCAAGGCGACCGGCAACATCCTCTCGGTGCCCGTCGGTGACGGCGTGCTCGGTCGAGTGGTGAACACCCTCGGCGAGCCGGTCGACGGCAAGGGCCCGCTCACCAACGTCCAGGATCGCCGCATGGAGATCCAGGCGCCCGGCATCATGGGCCGCCAGCCCGTGGGCGAGCCGATGCAGACCGGCATCAAGTCGATCGACTCGCTCATCCCGATCGGCCGTGGCCAGCGCGAGCTCATCATCGGCGACCGCAAGACGGGCAAGACGACCGTCGCCATCGACACGATCATCAACCAGCGTGGCCTCGGCGTGAAGTGCATCTACGTCGCCATCGGCCAGAAGGCCTCGACCGTCGCCCAGACGGTGGCGACCCTCGCCGACCTCGGTGCGCTCGAGTACACCGTCGTCGTGGTCGCCCCGGCGTCGGACCCGGCGCCGTTCAAGTACCTCGCCCCGTACGCCGGCTGCGCCATGGGCCAGCACTGGATGGAGAACGGCGAGCACGCCCTCGTGGTGTACGACGACCTCTCCAAGCAGGCCGAGGCCTACCGCCAGGTGTCGCTGCTCCTGCGTCGTCCGCCGGGCCGCGAGGCCTACCCCGGCGACGTCTTCTACCTGCACAGCCGCCTGCTCGAGCGTGCCGCCAAGCTCTCCGACGAGAACGGCGCCGGTTCGCTGACCGCCCTGCCCGTCATCGAGACCAAGGCCGGCGACGTCTCGGCCTACATCCCGACCAACGTGATCTCGATCACCGACGGCCAGATCTTCCTCCAGGACGACCTCTTCAAGTCCGGTATCCGTCCGGCCGTGGACGTGGGCATCTCGGTGTCCCGCGTGGGTTCGGCCGCTCAGATCAAGGCGATGAAGACCTCGGTGGGCACGCTGAAGTCCGACCTCCAGCAGTTCCGTGAGCTCGAGGCCTTCGCAGCGTTCGGTTCCGACCTCGACGCCATCTCGAAGGCGCAGCTCGAGCGCGGCTACCGCCTCACCGAGCTGCTCAAGCAGGGCATCAACTCGCCCATGCCCGTCGAGCAGCAGTGCGTCGTGATCTTCGCCGGCACCCGCGGGTACCTCGACGAGATCGACGTCGCCGACGTCGGCCGCTTCGAGGCCGACCTGCTGGAGTGGTTCCAGACCCGTCACGCCGACCAGCTCGACGGCATCCGCTCGACCGGCAAGATCCCCGACGAGGACGCCTTCGAAGGCGCGATCAAGGCCTTCGCCGAGCAGTTCGTCCCCACCGAGGCCTCCGACGCCACGCCGGGCATCGAGGCCCAGGGCGACGCCGACGCGACCGTCAAGCGTGGCGCCGTCCACCTGCCCGAGGAAGAGGTCAGCCGGGACGAGGCCTGAGGCCTGATCCCGTCCGACCGACCGACCTCACGAGGGAGCCCACATGCCGGGAGCACAGGAGCGAGTTCTCCGCCGACAGATCGCCAACGTCAAGAACACGAAGAAGATCACCCGCGCCATGGAGCTGATCGCCGCGACCCGCGTGGTCAAGGCCCAGACGGCGGCCAACGAGGCTCGTCCCTACTCCGAGCGCATCACCCAGGTGATCCAGGATCTCTCCGCCGCAGGGGCAGAGGTCGACCACCCGCTGCTGCGTCCGGTCGACGACGTCAAGAAGGTCGGCGTCGTGGTGCTCGCTGCGGACCGCGGTCTCGCCGGTGCCTACAACACGACGGTCATCCGGGCCGCCGAACGTGAGGTCCAGGCCGCACGGGCAGAGGGCAAGGAGTTCGCCCTCGTCACCGTCGGCCGCAAGGCCGAGGGCTACTTCAAGTTCAGGAACTACCCGATCGACGCCGTCTACACCGGCTTCACCGATCGTCCGACCTACGATGAAGCCGTGGCGATCGCGGCCCGCGTCACCGACCTGTTCGTCAACGGCGGCTGCGACCGGATCGACCTCGTCTACACGCGGTTCATCTCGCTCGGCAGCCAGGAAGCCGTCGTGCGCCGGTTCCTCCCGCTCGAGGACACCGCCACGATCGCCGAGGGTGGCGAGGCCGGAGCGACCGCCGGCTTCGAGTTCGAGCCCTCCGCCAACGCCGTGCTCGAGTCCCTTCTGCCCCGCTACGTCGAGTCCCGGCTCTACGCCGCACTGCTCGAGGCCGCTGCGTCCGAGCTCGCCTCGCGCCAGCGTGCGATGAAGTCCGCGACGGACAACGCGCAGGAGCTCATCGTCAAGTACACCCGCAAGATGAACCAGGTCCGCCAGGAGGCGATCACCACCGAGATCATGGAGATCATCAGTGGTGCCGAGGCGCTCGCCGCCGACAAGTCCGAGCCCGAGGACCTGCTCCTCGACCACCTCGACTCCGATCCGTTCCCGCCGCTGGGGAGCAGGATTCCCGCTCACACCCGACCCGACGACGTCATCTGACGCCGCTTCGTCCCACACACCTTCGTAGCCGCACCCCCGGGTGCATTCGACCGACACCGACCAGGAGACACTCATGACGGTCACCGAAACACAGCTCGCAGACGGCAAGATCGTCGCCATCGCTGGACCGGTGGTGGACGTGGAGTTCCCGCCAGACGGGCTCCCCGAGATCAACACCGCGCTGGAGTTCAACATCAGCGTCGACGGTGAGGACATCGTCGTGACCGCCGAGGTCGCGCAGCAGATCGGTGGCAACCGTGTGCGAGCGATCGCCATGAAGCCGACCGACGGCCTGGTCCGCGGCACGAAGGTGCGCAACACCGGCGCCGGTATCTCGGTGCCCGTCGGTGACGCGACGCTCGGTCACGTGTTCAACGTGCTGGGTCAGCCCCTCGACGTCCCCTCGATCGAGGTCAAGGACCGCTGGGAGATCCACCGTCCGGCGCCCGCCTTCGACACCCTCGAGCCGAAGGCGCAGATGTTCGCCACGGGCATCAAGGTGATCGACCTGCTCACCCCGTACCTGCAGGGTGGCAAGATCGGCCTGTTCGGCGGCGCCGGTGTGGGCAAGACGGTGCTCATCACCGAGATGATCAACCGTGTGGCCTCGCAGTTCGGCGGTGTGTCGGTGTTCGCCGGTGTGGGCGAGCGCACCCGTGAGGGCACCGACCTCTTCATCGAGATGGGCGAGACGGCGCTGGCCGGCTCCGGCTCGGTGCTCGACAAGGCCGCGCTGGTCTTCGGCCAGATGGACGAGCCGCCGGGCGTGCGCCTGCGTGTCGCGCTGTCCGCGCTCACCATGGCGGAGTACTTCCGCGATGTGCAGGGCCAGGACGTGCTGCTGTTCATCGACAACATCTTCCGCTTCACCCAGGCCGGTTCC
>JAFAFN010000060.1 GCA_023423475.1 Actinomycetes bacterium
GGATGGACATCTGCATCGGGGGAGCCTGCGCCGTACGACATGGTAAGCGAGCCTAACAACCCGGCTGCGACCTGTGCGACGCGTTGCCCGTCGAGCCGCTCCGGACTACAACCGGCGTCGTGACGACGCCATCGATGCGAACGATCGGACTGCTCGGCGGGATGAGCTGGGAGAGCTCGATCGAGTACGAGCGTCTCATCAACGAGGGGGTCCGTGCCCGGCTCGGCGGCGTGCACTCCGCCGACCTGATCGTCCGCAGCTACGACTTCGCCCGCATCGAGGAGCTGCAGGCCAGCGGACGCTGGGGCGACGCCGGTGCGCTGCTGGCGGCGGACGCGGTGCGGCTCCAGGACGCCGGGGCCGAGCTCGTCCTGCTGTGCACCAACACGATGCACGTCGTCGCACCTGCGATCGAGGCGGCGCTCGACGTCGAGTTCCTGCACCTCGGTGATGCAACGGCCCGGGCGGCGCTGGCGGCAGGCGTGTCGACGGTCGGCCTGCTCGGGACCCGCTACACGATGGAGCAGAACTTCTACGTCGGCCGCCTCCAGGCGCACGGGCTCGAGGTGCTGGTGCCCGACGAGCCGGATCGGACGGTGGTGCACGACGTCATCTACGAGGAGCTCGTCCGGGGTGAGCGCCGCGAGGCATCGCGCCGTGCGTACCTCGAGATCATCGACCGCCTCGTCGCCCGTGGTGCCACCGGCGTCATCGCGGGGTGCACCGAGATCGAGCTGCTCGTCGGCCCCGACGACGTCGAGGTGCCGTTCTTCGCCACCACCGCGCTGCACGCCGCGGCAGCCGTCGAGGCCGCGCTCAGCTGACTCGGACCATCAGGCGCTGAGCTCGCCGACGGCCGCACGACTCACGCGTAATTCGTTGGAGGCACACGGAGCCGGTCCCTAGCGTGACGGCGCGCTCGGCGGAGCGGTCGTGGCGGAGATCGCCGCCCCGGTCCCGCGAGTGACCCGAGCGCTCGATGGCAGGGTTCCGCCCCCAGGGTTCAACTCCCTCCTGGCGTGGCGCCCGACCGGTGGCGCTGCGGCGCGCCGGCGACGCGGTCCTGCGGGCTCCGAGCCCCCGCCGCCGAGTCGGACCGGTCGGGCACCACACGTCACCTGCCCGTCCACCGAGCGCACCATCCACCGACCGCACCACCCCACCGACAGCACCGTCCACCGACCGCACCGTCCACCCAGCATCACCGCACCCACGGAAGGGAGCGCCGACATGACCAACCGACGACACCGACGTCTGCTCCTCACGCAGGCGGCCGTGTACGGCCACGGCTGGCAGCAGCCGCTGCGGGCCGGGGAGCGGCTGACCGTGCAGCCCTGGCAGCGCGCTGTGATCCTGCGCGACGGCGAGGTCGTCGCCGAGCTCGGTCCCGGCTCGTCGCGCCGCTGGCAGCGACGCAGCGAGGTGCGCCTGGTCGACGTCCGCCCGCGGCTGCTCGAGGTGCCGACCCAGGAGGTCCCGACCTCGGACGGCGTCCCGATCAAGGTCTCGGCGGTCGCCAGGTACGCCGTCGTCGACGCCGTCGCCCACGTGACGGCGTCCGCATCGCCCGAGGCCGAGCTGTACCTGGCGGTGCAGATCGCACTGCGAGAGGTGCTCTCGACCACGTCGGTCGACGAGCTCCTCGAGGGACGCGCCGAGATGCCGACGAACCTGCTGGGCGCGGTCCGCGTCGCCGACGAGCTCGGCGTCGCGGTCGAGCACGTCGAGATCAAGGACCTGGTCCTGCCGGCCGAGCTCAGGCGAGCTCGCGCACAGGTCCTGGTCGCCCACGCCGAGGCGCAGTGCGACCTGGAGCGCGCCCGTGGCGAGACCGCAGCGCTGCGTGCCCTGGCCAACGCCGCACGACTCGCGTCCGAGCAGCCGGCCCTGCTGCAGCTGCGTCTGCTCCAGGAGCTGGGCGCGACGGGCGGCAACACCGTGGTGCTCGGCGCCGACGCCGTCGGCGTCCCCCGCCCGCAGTGAGACGATCTCGGTCCGGTTCAGGCCGGACCGAGATCGCCGCGCTCGATCCCGTCGAGCGCACGGTGGACCGCGTCGAGACCCTGTGCCGCGACGTCGCGTCGCCAGGCCTCGTCGTCCACGAAGAAGAAGTCGCGCATCTGCGATCGGATGCGATCGCCCAGCGGCGAGGTCGCGTCGCCGTGGTGGTGCAGCCAGTTGTCGGCGCGGAAGACCGTGACACCCCCGGTGGGGTCGTGGGTCCCGAACTCGAGCACGAAGGTGTTCGAGCGCAGCGAGTCACCCGCCCACGCGTCGAAGCCCGGTCCGAGCAGCCCGTGGTCGACGGGGTTCGATCGGTCACTGCGATAGATCCAGTCGCGGAACCACTCGGCGCCAGCGACCGCCCCGGGCTCGTCGGCGTCCGCGGTCTGGAACACCGTCTGGCGACCGAGGGGACCCAGCCCCGTGTGGATGTCGAGCGCGATGGCGTCGGTCGCTCCGACGAGCTGCTCGGCCCAGATGGACTCGAGCGCACGGCGTGACCAGCTGGCATGGGTGCCGCCGAACTGCACGCCCGCCGGGTGGCTGTACTGCCCGCCGCTGATCGTCGAGAACGCGACCTCGTCGCCCACCTCCGACCACCACGCCAGCAGCTCGTCGAGGAACGACAGGTCGTCGGGATCGAGCTCGTGCGGGTTGAGGATGGGGTCGAGCGCTGCGTAGCCCGGGTTGGCCGGGAGGTCCGGCCCATCGACGAAGTTGCGGTTCACGTCGATGTTGTCGTGGTCGACCCGACGGCTCCACGCATGGCCGTAGGGGTTCACGGAGTGGATCAGCACCACGGCCAGGTCGGATGCCAGCTGCTCGAGACGACCCGACTCGACCAGCAGGTGCTGCAGACCGCTGCCCGCGTGCCCCTCGACGCCGTGCACGCCAGAGGAGATCACCACCACCTTCGACGCAGCACCGACGGGCGCGCCGAAGCGTGCGACGTCGGTCGCGAGCGGCCCGCCGTCGGGGCCGAGCAGCGGATGGGACACCGACGACAGGGTGGCGCCGTGGCGCTCCGCGTCGGCGAGGAACCTGGCTCGTTCGTCGCGGTGGTCCGCGGCGCGCGGGATCATCATCGGTGGGGCTCCTGGTGTTCGATGTGGCCTGCGACCACGGTCATGTGCACGTCGATGCCTGCGGAACGATCCGACGGGGTGGTCGGATCGTCCGAGAGCACCACGAGGTCGGCCCGGTGGCCGACCGCCAGCCGACCGAGCCGGTCCTCGGTGGACCGTGCCCGGGAACCTCCGGTGGTGTACATCGCCAGTGCCTCGGCGCCGGTGATCGCCTGCTCGGGGGACACCGGGCGGTCGACCGCGGCGGCCATCGCCGCGAGCACGTCGGTCGACTCGATCGGCGCGTCGGAGGATCCGGCGACGGTCGCACCGGCGTCGAACAGGTCGCGGAACGGATACACCCTCCCGACCCGCTCTCCGAGGCGAGCGCTCAGCCACCGTTGCTCGCTCCGCAGGCTGATCGGTTGCACGACGGCGGTCACGCCGAGCTCGGCGAATCGCTCGACCGCGCCGGGCGTGAGCACCGACGCGTGCTCGATGCGATGGCGGTGCGGGCCGGGGTGTCGGGTGATCGCGGCGGCGAGCAGGTCGAGCGCCTGGTCGTTCGCACGGTCGCCGATGGCGTGGATGCAGACCTGCAGTCCCTCGGTGTGCGCTTCGATGACCCGCTCGGCGGCCTCGCCGGCGTCGATCGTCGACATGCCGCTCGTGGACCGATCGTCGCTGAAGGGATGGTGCATGCACGCCGTACGCCCGCCGAGCGTGCCGTCGAGGAACAGCTTCACGGCATCGACACGCCGTCCGCGAGCAGGGTCGTGCAGCGGCCCGCCGCGTGCGTCTCGCACCGCCTGCAGGTCCGGTGCGATCAGGATCGTCTGCACGTCGAAGGGGACCTGTTCCACGAAGATCGACCAGGCGATCGACTCGAGCGAGCCGGCCTCGCCGCTCGGTCCCTCCGGGGTCGTCTGGCAGATCGCGCTCAACGCCGTCACCCCTTGGCGCAGCAGCCGGTCGCGCCAGCCGACGAGACCGGCCTCGAGATCCTCGAGCGTCGGTGCTGGCAGGAGGGCGAGCAGCGGCTCGACCGCCCGTTCACGAGCGAGGCCGGTGGGCACGCCGACGCGGTCCCGTTCGACTCGGCCCCCGGCCGGGTCGCTGCCGGGCGCCGCGAGCCCGGCGGCGACGTAGGCGGTGCTGGACGCGACCGCGTGGTGGCCGTCGCGTCGGATCAGCACGACCGGCCGCCCACCCCCGGCCGCCTCGAGCTCGTCCGCGTCGGGCAGCCGTCGCTCGGCGAGCAGGTCGTCGTCGAGCTGGAAGCCGATGATCGCCTGCGCCTCCGGCGTGCGAGCGGCTTGGTCGGCGACGGCGTCGAGCACGTCCGCGATCGACCGGCACCCGTCGAGCACCAGCTGTCGCTCGAAGACGCACATGACCAGCGGGTGCACGTGGGCGTCCACGAACCCGGGGCACAGCGTCGTGCCGGTCAGGTCGACGACCTCGTGGTCGTGTGGCAACACCGCGGCACAGTGCTCGTCGGGACCCACTGCGACGATCCGGTCGCCGATGGTCGCGACCGACGTGCCCGCCGGTGCGCGGTCGGGCGTCAGGACCTGGGCGCCGCGGTAGCGGCGCGGTGGTGCTGCTGTTCGAGTCACGACGAGAGCACGATCGGCGCGGCGATCAGGTGGTCGTCGAGCGCGTCGCGGTCGACCTCGACCCCGAAGCCGGGCCCGGTCGGGACCAGGATGTGGCCGTCGACGACGTCGCAGCGCTCGTGCACGAGGTGCTGCTCGAACATGACGTCGCCGGCGAGCTCGACCGCATGTCCCAGTCGGTCGGCCCGTGCTGCGGCGATGTGCACGTGCGTGGCGGTGCCGAGTCCGAGCGGTTGGTTGTGGATGATCGTGCCGAGCCCCCGGGCGGCGCCGTAGTCGATCGCCCGCAGCGCGCCGGTGACCCCGCCGGGCCGCTCCGCGTTGATGCCGACGACGCCGCAGCCACCGGCGTCGATGAGCGCCACGAGCTCGCCCATCGAGAAGAAGCCCTCGTGCAGGAACACGGGGACGTCGGTGCGGCGCGCGACCTCGACCATGCCGAGCAGGTCGCCGATGGGCAGCGGCTGCTCCGCGGCGTCGATGCCGTACGGCTCGATCGCCCGGATCGCTCGCACGGCGCCGGCCCAGTCGTAGGCCTGGTTGTAGTCGACCCGGATCCGCAGCTCGTCGCCGCAGCGCTCGCGCACCGCCGCGATCGTCGCCCGGTCGGCCGCCACCCCCGTGCCGAGCTTGATGCGGACCGTCCCGTAGCCGGCACCGCGGTAGCCGTCGCAGATCGCCGCAACGTCGTCGGGCGCGGCGAGCGGCACCAGCCCGCACAGCGGGATGCGGTCGACCGCGGCGCCACCGATGAGGTCGTGCACCGGCCGGCCGATCTGGCGGGCGGCCAGGTCGTGGCAGGCGACGTCGAGCAGCGCCTTGGCCATCTCGTTGCGCGCCACGTTGCGATCCGATCTCGCCGCGAGGGCCTGGGTCGCCACCGGATCCGACCCGAGCACGTAGCGCCCGAGGTGGTGCTCGATCGCCGAGGCCATGTCGAGGTTCGACACGCCGCTCTCGGGCAGCCACACGTAGCTCTCGCCCCAGCCCTCGTTGCCGTCGCCGTCCACGAGGCGGCAGAACAGGAAGTCCGCCTCGAGCCAGGGCTCCTCGGCGGGGATGGCCATGCCCAGTCCGTTGTCGCTCTCGGCCATCGCGCCCCTGGCGATCGACGACAGCGGCACCCGAGCGGCGAACAGCTCGAGGGACTGGACCACACGCTCCGGCGGATGTACTGAACGTTCCATCCCTTGAACCATAGAGTACGAAGATGTTCGGTACCCCCGAGGAACGACGAGACGACCCGACGCAGGCCGACGGGCGGTCGATCTCGGCCCGCCTGGCATCGGCCCGGCTCACCCCGGCGCTGGCCAGGGTCGCCGACCTGCTGCTCACCGACCCGGAAGCGGTGGCCTTCGGCACCGTGGCCTCGGTGGCCGAACAGGGCGGGACCAGCTCGCCCAGCGTCGTGCGCCTCGCCCATCAGCTCGGCTTCGAAGGGTTCGCCGAGCTGCGTGACGTCGCTCGTCGGGAGCTCTCGATGCGACTCGCGACCGACGTCGTCCGAGCCCGGGTGCCCGTCGAGGGCGACCTCGTCGAGCGACTCCGCGTGGTCGAGCACTCGAACATCGACGCGACGCTCGATGCGATCGACGTCACCACGCTCGAGGCGGTCGTCGACCTGCTCGACGGCACTCGCAAGGTCTGGGTCCTGCCGAGCAGCCAGACCGTGGGCATCGCGATCCGCGCCGTCGACCAGCTACGGATCCTCGGCTCGCCCACCGAACTGCTCGACGGCTCCGAGTTCCGCCTGATGTCGTCGCTGACCTCGCTGCGATCGGGCGACGTGGTGGTGAGCATGGACGTGCCACGCCACGAGCACGCGCTGGTGCGGATCCAGCGCCATGCCGTCGAGCTCGGCGCCGTGCCCGTCGTGCTGACCGGTCCGCCGTCGACGTCGCTCGAGCACCGGGGCGGACACGTGCTCGGCTTCGCCACGCGCTCGACCGGCGCGTTCGACTCGCTCGTGGGGTTGACCGTCCTGGTCTCGCTGCTCGTCGACGAGCTCACCGCACGTCGCCGCAGCGACGCCACGACGCGCCTCGCCGGTCTCGAGCGCACCTGGACCGGTGCAGGGCTCTTCGAGACCTGAGCCGGCTCGACCCAGTCCGCGTCAGCTGACGAGCACGTTCGGGCGCTCGAAGCCCTCGGCCTCAGCGAGTGCGTAGTACGCCTCGAGCGTGCCGGGGCCGTCGAAGACCGACTCGATGTTGCCCTCGGCGTCCAGGTTGAGGTTCACGCCGTACATCTGGAACCACACGTGGGTGTCGTCCTCGATGCACTCCAGGGTGTGCACCGAACCGGCCGGCTCGAAGAGGAACGACCCGGCCCGGTTCACGTACTCGTACTCCTGGTACTTCCACGCGCCGCGGGTCGTGTAGGCGTAGACCGGACCGGTGTGGCGATGGGTCTGGATGACGTAGTTCCGCTGGAAGACGTTCTCGACGATCCAGAGCCCCTCGGCCACGTCGACCTGGATCACCTTCAACTTGTTCCCGCCGCCGATCTCGACGAACGGCAGCTCGTCGGCTCCCCGGTGGACGGCGTGGGCCTGCAACCCACCTGACTCGGCTGTTCCTGACACGGTGACATCCCCCCGGGTGCTCGTCGGTCGAGTTCGCTGGCA
>JAFAFN010000110.1 GCA_023423475.1 Actinomycetes bacterium
ACTGCGCGCCGTGCGCCCCGGCGCGCGCCTCGCTGCTGACGGGGCTCTGGCAGATGAACCACCGGGTCACCAGCAACGGCGCACCGCTCGCCGACGACCTGCCGATGCTGCCGCGCCTCCTGCGTGAGCAGGGCTACGACCCGACGCTCTTCGGGTACTCCGACACCGCGCTCGACCCGGCGACCCTCGCCGAGGACGACCCCCGACGCACGAGCTACGAGCAACCCATGTCGGGCTTCCGCGCCGGCGTGCTGCTCGACGACGACATCTCCGCGTGGATCGACTGGCTCGAGGACCTCGGCTACGAACGTCCGGCCGAGCACCGCGACATCTACGAACCGTCCGACGTCCCGATCCCGGAGGGCCGGGGCGCCACCTGGCGACCCGCCCGCTACGCGGCCGAGCACTCCGAGTCCGCGTTCATGACCACCAAGGTGCTCGACTGGTTGGACGAGACCGCGTTGGACGAGACCGCACCTGCGGACGCCGCGCCGTGGTGCGCGCACGTGTCGTACCTCCGGCCCCATCCGCCGTACCTGGCGCCGGCGCCGTACCACGACATGTTCGATCCCGCCGAGGTCGACGAGCCGGTTCGCCACCCCACCCCCGCGGACGAGGGCGCAGTGCATCCCTTCCTCGCCGGTGCGCTGACCGTCGTCCCCTCGCCGCTCGACGAGCTCGACCAACGCCAGCTGCGGGCCACCTACTACGGCATGATCGCCGAGGTCGACGCCCAGCTCGGCCGCCTGCTCGACGGCCTCGACGAACGCGGCCTCACCGACGACACGCTGATCATCGTGACCTCGGACCACGGCGAGCAGCTCGGCGACCACTGGCTGATCGAGAAGCTCGGCTTCTTCGACCAGAGCTACCGCATCCCCCTGATCGTGCACTGGCCCGCCGGCGTCGCCTCACCCGGACGCACCGTCGAGCACTTCACCGAGAACGTCGACATCACCCCCACCCTGCTCGACGCGGTCGGAGCGGACGCCCCCGAGTTCTGCGACGGTGCGTCGCTGCGTCGGTTCCTCGACGACTCGGGCACGCCGGAGGGGTGGCGAGACGCGGTGCACCTCGAGTTCGACTTCCGGGACCCGACGTCCGACCTCATCGAGGCGGTCTTCGGACTGCGCCAGGACCAGTGCGCGATCTCGGTGCTGCGTGATCTCGACACGAAGTACGTCCAGTTCTGCGCGGACTGGCCGCCGCTGCTCTTCGACATCGCCGAGGACCCCGGCGAGCTGCGCGACCTCGCCGGCGATCCTGTCCAGCTGCAGCGGCTCTTCGACTCGGCACGGCGGCTGCTCGCGCTGCGGATGGAGCACACCGACCCCCGCCTCGCGAACACCAGGGCGACGCCGCTGGGCACCGTCTCGCGCCAGGACCCCCCTCGGCCCGGACCGGTCTGAGTCCCGTTCTCCTGCCTTCTCCGGGTAGACAGAACCCGTGGTGGGTGACCTGTCGTTCAGGATCTTCGGGGGTGTCGGCGCGTCGCTCGACGACGTGCCCGTGCGCCTCGGCGGCCCGCAGTCCCAACGGCTGCTGGGTGTGCTGCTCGCCCAGGACCACGGCCGCTCCGTGACGGTGGCGCAGCTCGTCGATGCGCTGTCGTCCGCCGAGTCTCCTGCGTCACCCGGCGCCGTGCACGTGGCCGTGCGTCGGCTCCGCACGCGACTCGACCCCGGCGACGGGAGCTCGCCGCTGCGCACCGTCGAGGGCGGGTACCTGCTCGATCGACCAGGGTTCGACCTCGACCGCTACGACGCCCACGTCGAACGGGCGGACCAGCTCGCCGCCGACGACGCTCCCGCCGCCTTCGCCGAGCTCGACGCCGCGATGGAGCTCTGGGCCGCGCCGTGGGGCGAGTTCGCCGTCGAGACCTGGGCCGAGGAGGTCGTCCGTCGGATCGAGCTGCGTCACCTGTCGGTCGAGGACCGGTGGGCGGAGCTCGCCGTGACGACCGCCGAGGTCACGGACCTCACGGAGCGGATCGCCGAGCTCGCCGCGGCGGAACCGCTCCGGGAGTCGCGCTGGGAGTCGCTCATGCGGGCGCTGTACCGCTCGGGGCGTCAGGCGGACGCGCTGCGCGCCTACGAGACGGCGCGCACGACCCTTCGCGAGGAGTCCGGACTGGAGCCGGGCCCACGGCTGCGCGAGCTCGAGCGGCGGGTGCTGCTCCAGGACCCGACGCTCGACCACCGCCGCCACCGGGCCCGCTCGGTCGGTGCGCCCATCGATCGCTTCGTGGGACGACGTGAGCAGCTCGACCTGCTCGCCGAACTCGAACCCGAGCGCCTCGTGACCGTCACCGGCTTCGGCGGGGTCGGCAAGTCCCGGCTCGTCACCGAGCACCTGGCGCTGCGATCGCGGCGCCATGCCCTCGTCGAGCTGCGGAGCTTCACCGAAGCGGGTCGGCTCCCGCGACACGTCGCGTCCGAGCTCGGCGTGGCCGTGCATGACCACGAGGGCGACGAGGTGGAACCGCTCGTCTACGCGCTCGACGACGCGGATCGACTGCTCTTCGTCGACAACGCCGAGGTCGCGCTCGACGAGGTGGCCGACCTGGCGGTGCGCCTGCTCACCGCACTGCCGCGCCTGCAGATCCTGGTGTCGTCCACGGTCCCCCTCGGACTTCCCGGTGAGCGGCTCGTGCACCTCGAAGCACTCCCGGTCCCCGGGCCGGGTGAACCGGCGGACGGCACCGCCGTCGAGCTGGTCGCGATGCAGCTCGGACGTGCACCCGACGAGCGGGCCCACGAGCTCGCCCGTCGCTTCGGTGGGCTGCCGCTGCCGCTGCGCATCGCCGCGGCCAACGAGGGCCCCACCGGCACCGAGGCGCTCGCGTCGCACGGAGATCTGGAGCCGCACGACGCGGACGACGCCGTCGGCTCGGCGCTCGACCTGGCGCTCGCCCACACCAGCGACCACGGGCACGACCTGCTCGCACTGCTGTCGGTGCTGCCCGACGGCGCCGGGCGCGACCTGCTGGCAGCGGTCGCGGAGGACGCGCTGCCGGAGCGACAGCGACTGCTGCGCGAACTCACGATCGCGTCGCTCGTGCAACCGACGCCATCGGACACCGGTGTCCGGTTCGGTCCCCTCGAACCCGTCAGGGCCCTCGTCTCGGGCCGCCTCGCACCCGACGCGCGGGAGCACTGGCTCCGGGTCGGCACCGCCGCGACGCGGCGGCTCACCGACCCCGCCGCGCCGGATTCGTTCCGCCCATCGACGCGTGAGGAGCTCGACATCATCGAGTCCGAGCGTCGCACCGTGCTCGGGCTGCTACCGACGCTGTTGCAGCTCGACCCCGACGAGGCGCTCGACCTGGCGATCAGCCTCGACACCTGGTGGTGGGACTCGGGCCGCACCGTCGAGGGCAACGAGTGGGTCGCCCGCGCCATCGAACAGGCCGAGCCGACCGGCATCCGCCGGGCCCGCGCCGTGTGCGCGCTCGCCAGCACCTCCGGCGGCGTCCTCGCGCTCGGCACCCACCGGGCCGCGCTCGCCGAGGCGGTCGAGCTGACGCGCGACGCGAGCGACGAGCACCCCGGCTTGATGGTCAAGCTGCTCGGCCAGCACGCCATCGCCGCCGGCCTGAGCGGGGACATGACGACGTGCGACGCGGCCGTCGCCGAGGCGCGCTCGATCGTCGCGCTGCACGCGACGACACCCTGGCCCGACGCCGAGCTCGATCGCTACCACTCGCTGCGCTTCGCGCTCATCGGACGACCCGCCGAGGGCGTCGAGGCGGCACTCGCCGCGGCGGACCAGCTCGAACGAGTCGGTCAACCCGCCGGCGCCGCCGGCTCGGTCTACTTCGCGAGCGTGATGGGTCGCATGGCCGGCATGTCCGACATGTCCGACCTGCTCCAGCGCGGCCTCGACCTCGCGATCATGTCCGGATCACGGATGCAGGTCGCGCTGATGCAGGCGGAGCTCGCCCAGCACCAGCGAGCGCGACGTGCACCCGACGCGCTCGAGCAGCTGCGCCGTGCGGCCGAGGCCGTCGAGCGGATCGGCAGCACGCGCACCGCTGCGGTGTGCCGTCGCGACCTCGGTCTCGAGCTGCTGCTCAGCGGTCGCAGGGACGAGGCCGTCCCGGAGCTGCTGCGAGCGGCCCGCGGCCTCGTCCGGGTGGACCCCTCCGCGAGCGCCCCGGCGCTCGCCGCGCTGGCCGCGCACGGCGGCTACTCCTCCGCGACGGCGGCCTCGCTCGGACACGCCGCTCGGGTGCTGTCCACCGGGGCCGGCACACCCTTGGTCCCCGACGAGCTCGAGATCGTCGCCACGTACACCTCCGGACTGGACGCCGCCGCCGCAGCGGACCGCCCGGTCGACGAGGTCGTCGACATCGACCGCCTGCACGAGATGCTCGGCGAGCTCCGCGACTGACCCCGGCCCCGCACGCGACCGACCCCGACTGCTCCGGGGCGAAGGAACGGTCGGGGTCGTTCGCCGGTCCTCCCCTCCCAGTCGAGGACCGATGGCCACCCGTTCGAGTACCTGATGGGGTATCGGGCTGACGACGCTCATGTTGCCCCCACCGCCTTACCGTCCACTTACAGGGCGAACGGTAGGGTGACCCGGTCCGCCCGCGACCGCTCGTGTCGCTCGACCCCGACAGCGTGCCGCCATGGCCCGAACGATTCGCTCACTGCGACCGCGGCCAGTGGAACTGGGCCGCCGACTGGTCGACCTGCTCGGACCGACCGGCGATGCGGCGCGCCAGAGCCTGGTCGCCCTCGGGTTCAACTCGTGTTCGAGCTTCGCCGCGGGCGCCGTGCTCGGCTCGATCGTCGGCACCTTCGAGGCGCTGCCGGGCCTGCTCGTCATGGTGCCCGCCGCGATCGGCCTGCGCGGCAACATCTTCGGCGCCCTGGGCAACCGGATCTCGACGTCGATCCACACCGGTACCTTCCGCGTGTCGTTCAAGCGTGAGTCGGTGCTGGCGCAGAACATCCTCGCCTCGCTGTCGCTCACGCTCGTGCTGTCCCTGCTGCTGGCGGTGATCGCCAAGGTGGTGTCGGTCGGCTTCGGGGTCGCGGACTCGATCGGGGTGCTCGACCTGGCGGTCATCTCCCTCGTGGGCGGCCTGCTCGCGAGCTCGGTGGTGCTCGCGGCGACCGTCGTGCTGTCGATCGGCGCGGTCCGCCGTGGCTGGGACCTCGACAACCTCGTCGCGCCGACGGTGTCGACCCTCGGTGACGTCGTGACGATCCCCGCGCTGTTCGTCGCCGCGCAGCTCGTCGGCGACGGGGCCCTGACGACCGCGCTCGGCTGGTTCGTCGTCGTCGCCACCGTGGTGACGGTCGTGATCAGCATGCGCTCCACGCTCGAGACGTTCCGCCACGTCATCCGGGAGTCCCTGCCGGTGTTGACCGTGGCCCTGCTGCTCTCGACGCTCGCCGGCATCGCGGTCGAGAAGCAGCTGGCGGTGTTCGCAGCGCTGCCCGCGCTGCTCGTGCTCCAGCCCGCCTTCGTGAGCTCGGCCGGTGCGCTCGGCGGGATCCTGTCGAGCCGCGTCGCCACCAACCTGCACCTCGGCCTCGTGCAGCCGTCGATGAGCCCCGGACGAGAAGCACGCCGCGACGCCCTGCTCGTGTTGTTGATCGGATTCCCGATCTTCGTGCTCAACGGCGTCGGCGCACACCTCGTCGCCGGCGCGCTCGGCGACCTGAGCCCGGGACTCGGCTGGATGATCCTCGCCTCGTTGATCGGCGGGCTCTTCACCGTGCTGTTCGTGATCGCGCTCGCGTACTACGGCACGATCGCCGCCTGGCGGGTCGACCTCGACCCCGACACCTACGGCA
>JAFAFN010000148.1 GCA_023423475.1 Actinomycetes bacterium
AGGTAGCCCTTGCCACGCTCGACGGTCACGTCGAGGGCGAGGCGGCCGTTGTCACCGACCGTCGCGACGACCAGATCCGGGTTGAGGATCTCGACGTCGGCGGTGGTCAGGATGTCCTTGGCCGTGATGACGGCCGGTCCGCGCACGTCGAGACGCAGGGTGACGGGCTCGTCCGAGGACGAGGTCACCACGATGTCCTTCAGGTTGAGGATGATGTCGGTGACGTCCTCGGTGACACCGGTGATGGTGTCGAACTCGTGGAGCGCCTCGTCGAAGCGCACCTGGGTGATGGCGGCGCCGGGGATCGACGAGAGCAGGGTGCGACGGAGCGAGTTGCCAAGGGTGTGGCCGAAGCCGGGCTCGAGCGGGCCGATGGCGAACCGCTGGAGGTTGCCGTCTTCCTCGTCGACGGCCTCCACGGTGGGGCGCTGAATGACGAGCATCTGTTGCGTACCTCGGGTGAACGTGTGGCGGACGGGTGGCGGCCCGCAAGGGGCCAGGTGCGGTGTGGGGACGGCGGTCCCCGGGAGCGCTACTTGGAGTAGAGCTCGACGATGAGCTGCTCGCGGACGGGCACGTCGATGTGCTCGCGCAGCGGGAGCTCCCGGACGGTGACTTCCTGACCGCCGTCGGCGGAGTCGAGCCACGGGGGTGGGGTCCGACCGAGGGTGTCCATGTTGAACTGGACGATGATCATCTCTCGCGACTTGTTGCGGAGACGCACGACGTCGCCCTGGCGCACACGGAAGCTGGGGATGTTCACCCGACGCCCGTTGACCTCGACGTGGCCGTGGTTCACGAACTGGCGTGCCTGCGGGCGGGTCGATGCCCAGCCGGCGCGGTACACGACGTTGTCGAGACGGAGCTCGCAGTAGCGCAGCAGGTTCTCGCCCGTCACGCCCTGGCGACGGTTGGCCTCGGCGTAGAGGTTGCGGAACTGCTTCTCGGTCATGCCGTAGGCGAAGCGAGCCTTCTGCTTCTCCTGCAGCTGCAGGAGGTACTCGCTGACGTTGCCACGACGACGGGTGCGGCCGTGCTCTCCGGGCGGGTACGGACGCTTGTCCATCGCCTTGTTCTCACCGGAGGTGCCCCAGATGTTCGTGCCGAGACGACGCGAGACGCGGGCGCGGGGTCCTGTGTAGCGGGACATGTTCTCAGAGCCTCCGACGCTTGGGGGGACGGCAGCCGTTGTGCGGCACGGGGGTGACGTCCTTGATGCCGGTCACCTCGATGCCGACGTTCTGGATCGAGCGGATGGCGGTCTCTCGGCCCGAACCCGGACCCTTGACGACGACGTCGACCTTGCGCACGCCGTGCTCCATGGCTCGACGGGCGGCCTGCTCGGCAGCCATCTGCGCCGCGAACGGCGTCGACTTGCGGGAGCCCTTGAAACCGACGTTGCCGGCGGACGCCCAGGAGAGGACGTTGCCCTCCTGGTCGGTGATGGACACGATCGTGTTGTTGAAGGAGCTCTTGATGTGCGCCACCCCGTAGGTGACGTTCTTGCGTTCCTTCTTGCGGGGGCGTCGTCCCCCTGCAGGTGGCTTGGCCATTACTTGCGGACCTTCTTCTTGCCGGCGACTGTCTTCTTCGGGCCCTTGCGGGTCCGGGCGTTCGTGTGGGTGCGCTGACCGTGCACGGGCAGGCCACGGCGATGGCGGAGGCCCTGGTAGCAGCCGATCTCCATCTTGCGCTTGATGTTCTGGTTGACCTCACGGCGGAGGTCACCCTCGACCTTGAGGTGCTCGTCGATCCATCCACGGATCTGGGTGACCTCGGAGTCGGTCAGGTCGCGGACCCGGGTGGACTCGTTGATCTGGGTCGCCTCGCAGATGTGCTCTGCCTGGGTGCGACCGATGCCATAGATGTAGGTGAGTGCGATGACGAGCCGCTTCTCTCGCGGGATGTCGACGCCGGCGATACGTGCCATGGTGCTGTTGTTCCTCTGGTCTTCCTTGGGTCCTAGCCCTGACGCTGCTTGTGGCGCGGGTTGTCGCAGATGACCATCACACGCCCGTGGCGGCGGATCACTCTGCACTTCTCACAGATCTTCTTGACGCTGGGTCGAACCTTCATCGTGGTCTCCAGGTCGGCTCGGGCCGACCCATACGACCGCCCCGTTGGGCGGTCACTTGTAGCGGTAGGTGATCCTGCCGCGGGACAGGTCGTAGGGAGTCAGCTCCACCTGAACCCGGTCCCCGGGCAGGATGCGGATGTAGTGCATCCGCATCTTTCCGGAGATGTGCGCCAACACCTTGTGGCCGTTCTCGAGCTCGACCCGGAACATGGCGTTCGGGAGCGGTTCGGTGACCGTTCCTTCCAAGACGATGGCGTCTTCCTTGGGCTTTGCCAGAACTGATCCTCCTGTGAGGCCCCGGGGTCCGACATCGGTACCTCGGAGGGGTGGAACACTGCGGTGACGCAGGTGGCCGGACGTGCGAACTCGGGTGAGGCACGGGCCGACGGACGAGTGTAGAAGAGTCCCGCCGCGCGATCAAAGTGGCGGCGGGCGGAAGCGTGATCGTCAGCCGAGGCGGCCGTCGATCTCGGCGACGAGACGTTCGGTGACCTCGTCCGCAGGGCCGTTGCCGTCGATGCGGACCAGCAGACCGAGGGTGTCGAACCACTCCACTGCCGGAATGGTCTGACGGGCGTAGATGTCGAGGCGTTCGCGCACGGCGGCCTCGGTGTCGTCGTCGCGCTGGACGACCTCACCGCCGCACTTGTCGCAGGTCCAGTTCACCGCGGGCGGCGAGCCGGTGGAGTAGATCGCCCCGCAGTTCGAGCACACACGCCGAGACGAGATGCGCTGCACCACGACGTCCTCGGGGACGTCGAGGTCGATGGCGAGGTCGATCCCGTCGGGTCCGACCATCTCGGCGAGTCCACGGGCCTGGGGCTCGGTGCGAGGGAAGCCGTCGAGCAGCCACCCACGTTGGGCGTCGTCCTCGGCCAGGCGCTCGGAGATGATGCCCAGCACGACGTCGTCGGAGACGAGCTGGCCGGCGTCCATGATCTCCTTGGCCCGGAGACCGAACTCGGTGCCGGCCTTCACCGCCGCACGGAGCATGTCGCCCGTCGAGACGTGCGGCACCGAGTAGCGCTCCGCGAGGCGTACCGCCTGCGTGCCCTTGCCCGCTCCCTGACGCCCGAAGAGGATCAGGCGAACCGAAGTGTGCTGCGTCGTGTCCATGTTGCGGTCCTCCCCTGCCCTTGAGCCGTCGCCGCCGGTCGAACGATCGACCGATGAGGCCCGGCGGCTACTTGTTCGACAGGAATCCCTCGTAGTTGCGCATCATCAGCTGGGAGTCGACCTGCTTCATCGTCTCGAGGGCCACGCCCACGGCGATGAGGAGCGAGGTGCCGCCCATGGCGTAGGCGGCGCCGCTGCCGGTCGGACCCAGGAGGATGCGGACCAGGACCGTCGGGGCGATGGCGAGCATCGCGATGAACAGCGCGCCCGGCAGGGTGATGCGGTTCAGCACCTTGGCCAGGTAGTGCTCGGTCTGGGGACCCGGCCGGATGCCCGGGATGAAGCCGCCCTGCTTGCGGAGGTTGTCCGCCTGCTGGACCGGGTCGAAGGCGATCGCCGTGTAGAAGTACGAGAATCCGACGATGAAGAGGCCGAGCACGGCGAGGTAGATCGGGTTGATCGTGTTCGCCAGGTTGTCGTTGATCCACTTCGAGACGCTCGCACCCCAGCCGCTCGAGGGCAGGACCTGGGACAGCAGCACCGGCAGGTTGATCACAGCGCTGGCGAAGATGATCGGCACGACACCGGCCTGGTTCACCTTCAGCGGGATGTAGGTGCTCTGACCGGAGTACATGCGGCGGCCGACCACTCGCTTGGCGAACTGCACCGGGATCCTGCGCTGGCCGAGCTCGATGTAGACGATGAACCAGAGCATGCCGATGAAGAAGGCGAGGAAGACGACGAGCTTCCACTCGCCTGCCGCGTAGATCGCCGAGAAGGCGGCCGGCAGGCCGGAGACGACCGAGCAGAAGATGATCAGCGACATGCCGTTGCCGATGCCACGGTTCGTGATGAGCTCGCCCATCCACATGAGGAGCGACGAACCCGCGGTGAACGTGACCACGATGAGCAGCACGCGCAGCGGGTTGAAGATCGGCACGAGGTCGATCGAGCTGGCAGCGCCGCTCGCGTCGACGAGACCGCCGCCACCGTTGTGGAACAGGAAGACCAGACCGGTCGACTGGAGCACCGAGATGCCGATGGTCAGGTAGCGGGTCCACTGCGTGATCTTGCGCTGGCCGACCGCGCCCTGGGCCTGCCACTCCTGCAGCTTCGGGATCACCACCGTCAGGATCTGCATGATGATCGAGCTGGTGATGTACGGCATGATGCCCAGCGCGAAGAGGCTGAACTGCGTCAGCGCCTGACCGGAGAACAGCTGCAGGAAGGCGAGCACGCCGCCCTCTCGGGCCTGCTCACCGATCGAGTTGACAGCGTCCTGGTCCACACCGGGAACGGGCAGGTAGCAGCCGACCCGGTAGAGGACGAGCATGAACAAGGTGAAGAGGACCTTGTTGCGAAGGTCCTCCACCTTGAAGATGTTGCCGATTCGTGACACTGACGCTCCTGGGGCTCTGCCACCGGATCTTCGGGGCAGCCGGTCTGCTCAAGCAGCCGATCGTGGGTCCGGAAGGTAGCCGATGGCCACCGTGTCCGGGTGGTGCACCGCTGCACCGCCGGAGGACCCGGCAGTGCAGGGGCTCAGCGGTTGGTGTGCGCGCTCCCGTGGAACGCCGGACGGACCTTGAACGGCAGCTCGAGGCGCTCGAGCGAGCCTCCGGCACCGGTGATCGCCGCCTCGGCGGACGCGGAGGCGGCGTGTGCCTTCACCGTCACCGAGCGGTTCAGCTCGCCCCGGCCGAGGATCTTCACGAGCGAGCCCTTCGAGACGAGGCCCTTCGCGTAGAGCGTCTCCGGGGTGACCTCGGTCAGCCCGGACTCCTCGATCGTGTCCAGGTTGATCGCCTGGTACTCGACGCGGAACGGGTTGTTGAAGCCACGCAGCTTCGGGACCCGCTGGGCGAGGGGCAGCTGGCCGCCCTCGAAGCCCAGACGGACCTTGTTGCGGGCCTTCTGGCCCTTGGTGCCGCGGCCTGCGGTCTTGCCGCCCTTGCCGCCGATGCCGCGACCCACGCGCTTGCGCGAGGTGCGGGAGCCCTCTGCGGGCTTCAGATCATGGACCTTCATCTCAATCGACCTCTCCGGTGACCTCTTCCACGCGGACGAGGTGCGGGACACGGTGGATCTGTCCACGCACGTCGGGCGTGTCGGGCAACACGTTGGACTGTCCGATGCGACGCAGCCCGAGCGCACGGAGCGTGCCCCGCTGCTTCGGCTTCACACCGATGTACGAACCCGTCTGGGTGACCTTGATCTTGCCCATCATGCAACCTCGAACGGCTCGGGCGCGGGCCCGCGCTCGGTCTCACGGTAGGCGTCGAGCAGGCCCTTGGGGATGCAGTCCTCCGGGTCGAGGCCACGGAGCTTCGCGATCTCGTCCGGACGACGCAGCGCCTGGAGGCCAGCGACGGTCGCACGTGCGACGTTGATGTAGTTGGAGGAGCCCAGCGACTTGCAGAGCACGTCGTGGATGCCGGCCTCTTCGAGGATGGCACGGGCGGCGCCACCGGCGATCACACCGGTACCGGGGGCGGCGGGCTTCAGCATGACGCGGCCGGCACCCATGATGCCGATGACCGGGTGGATGATGGTGCCGCTGGCGAGCGGGACGGAGAAGAGGTTCTTGCGAGCCTCTTCGGTGCCCTTCTGGATCGCCAGGGGCACCTCCTTCGCCTTGCCGTAGCCGAGGCCGACACGGCCGTTGCCGTCGCCGATCACCACGAGGGCGGTGAACGAGAAACGACGACCGCCCTTGACGACCTTCGCGACGCGGTTGATGTTGATGACCCGCGACTCACGCAGCTGCAGGTCGGTGTCCTTGTTCAGTGCCATCAGAATTCCAGTCCTGCTGCGCGTGCAGCGTCTGCGAGCGATGCGACACGACCCTGGTAGCGGAAACCGCCACGGTCGAAGACGACCTGCTCGATCCCGGCGGCCTTGGCCCGCTCGGCCACGAGCGTTCCGACCTTGGCTGCCGCGTCCTTGTTCGAGGTCGCACCGGAGCGGAGGTCGGTCTCGAGCGTGCTGGCGGCTGCGATGGTCGCGCCGGCACGGTCGTCGATGACCTGCGCCACGATGTGACGGTTCGAGCGGAACACGGCCAGGCGCGGACGCTCTGCGGTGCCGGCGACGGTCTTGCGGACCCTGGCGTGACGCCGTGTCCGGCCGACCTGCTTCTTCTTCGACTTGTCGCTCATCTTGGCCTCACTTACCGGCCTTGCCGGCCTTGCGGCGGACGTGCTCGTCGACGTAACGAACGCCCTTGCCCTTGTAGGGCTCCGGCTTGCGCCAGGCCCTGATGTCTGCGGCCACCTGGCCGACCAACTGCTTGTCGATGCCGTGGACCTCGATGCGGGTCGGTGCGGGCACGACGAACGAGATGCCTTCGGGCGCCTCGACGAAGACGGGGTGCGAGAAGCCGAGGGCCAGCTCGATGCCGTTCGAGCCCTTGGTCGCAGCGCGGTAGCCGACGCCGACGATGTCGAGCTCCTTGCGGAAGCCCTCGGTCACGCCGACCACCATGTTGGCGACCAGCGAGCGGATGAGACCGTGCAGCGCACGGGCCTCTCGCTCGTCGTTGACACGCTCGACGACGAGCTCGTCGCCGTCCTGACGCACGGTGACCAGCTCGGGGAGCTCACGGGAGAGCTCGCCCTTGGGGCCCTTGACGGTGATCTTCGTCGCCGAGATGGAGACGTCGACACCGCTGGGCACGGAGATGGGGGCCTTACCGATTCGAGACATGGATCCCCCTCACCAGACGTGGCAGAGGACTTCACCACCGACGCGCTGGCGACGTGCCTCGCGGTCGGTCATGAGACCCTTGCTCGTGGAGAGAATGGCGACGCCGAGACCACCGAGGACACGTTCGACCTCGTTGTGCTTGCGGTACACCCGCAGGCCCGGCTTGGACACCCGTCGGATGCCGGAGATGACCCGGCGCCGTTCGGGCGAGTACTTCATGTCGATCGTCAGCAGCTGGCCGGGGCCCTTGGTGTTGTCCCCGATGGAGAAGCCAACGATGTAGCCCTCCTTCACGAGGACGCCCGCCAGGGCTTCCTTCTGCTTGGAGGCGGGCATGACCACCTCGTCGTGCATCGCGACGTTCGCGTTGCGGAGACGAGTGAGCATGTCTGCGATTGGGTCGGTCATCGTCACTTTGGGTCGCCTCCTCTCACCAGCTCGCCTTGGTGACGCCCGGGATCTCGCCCGCGTGGGCCAGCTCCCTCAGGCACACCCGGCAGAGGCCGAACTTGCGGTACACCGAGCGCGGACGCCCACACCGACGGCACCGTGTGTAACCACGGACCTTGAACTTCGGCGTGCGCTGCTGCTTCTGCTTCAGAGCTTCGGTCGCCATGGGTCACACCCCTTCAGGCCGACGGAACGGGAAACCGAAGGCGTCGAGCAACGCCTTGCCTTCGGCATCGGTCCGAGCGGTTGTCACAATCGTGATGTCCATGCCTCGTGAGGCATCGACCTTGTCGTAGTCGATCTCCGGGAAGATGAGCTGTTCGGTCACGCCGAACGTGTAGTTGCCACGTCCGTCGAAGCTCTTCGGGGAGAGTCCACGGAAGTCCCTGATCCTGGGGATGGCCAGCGTGACCAACCGATCGAAGAACTCCCACATCTGGTCGCCGCGGAGGGTGACCTTTACGCCGATGGCGTTGCCCTCACGCAGCTTGAAGCCGGCGATCGACTTCTTGGCCTTGGTGATGATGGGCTTCTGGCCGGCGATGGCGGTCAGGTCGGTGACGACCTTCTCGAGCAGGCCCTTGTTGTCCACCGCTGCGCCGACGCCGACGTTGATGACGATCTTCTCGAAGCGAGGGACCTCCATCACGTTGCCGAGCTCGAGCTCGGTGCGGAGCTTGGTCCGGACCTCGTCGTTGTACTTGACCTTCAAACGGGGAATGGTCGTGGTCGAGCTCACAGCTCACCTCCGCTCTTGCGAGCCACACGCGTCTTCGTGCCGTCGTCGGCGATCCGGTAGCCCACCCGGGTGGAGGAGCCGTCGGAGTCGATCAGCGCGACGTTCGAGGCGTCGATCGGCATCGCCTTGTCGATGATGCCGCCCTGCTGCATCGCACGAGTGGGCTTCTGGTGACGCTTCGCGACGTTGACGCCCTCGACGATCACCTTGTTGTCCTTGGGGAGGACGGTGATGACCTCACCTTCCTTGCCCCGCTGCTTGCCGGTCAGGACCCGGACACGATCACCCTTGCGGATCTTCATGTCAGATCACCTCCGGTGCGAGCGACACGATGCGCATGAACTTCTTGTCGCGCAGCTCACGGCCGACCGGGCCGAAGATGCGCGTGCCACGCGGCTGCTTCTGGTCGTTGATGAGCACGGCGGCGTTCTCGTCGAAGCGGATGTAGCTGCCGTCAGCGCGGCGGCGCTCCTTCTTCACACGGACGATGACGCACTTGACGACCTCGCCCTTCTTGACCGCTGCGCCCGGCAGGGCGTCCTTCACGGTGGCGACGACGACGTCGCCGATCGAGGCGTAGCGACGCTTCGAGCCGCCGAGCACCTTGATCACGAGCACCTCTCGGGCACCCGAGTTGTCCGCGACGCGCAGGCGCGTCTCCTGCTGGATCATCGTGCACGCTCCAGGACTTCCACGATCCGCCAGCGCTTCTGCTTGGACAGCGGGCGGGTCTCCATCACGCGGACACGGTCACCGATGTGGAGGTCGTTGTCCTCGTCGTGCACGTAGAGCTTCTTCGCCCGCTGCACGGTCTTGTTGTAACGGATGTGACGCACACGCTCGGTCACGGTGACCACCGCGGTGCGATCCATCTTGTCGGAGGTGACGATCCCCTCACGCACCTTGCGTGCACTTCGTTCGGGCGTCGTCGAAGCGGTCTCGCTCATCACGCCTCACCTCCAGCTGCGGCCTCGGCTGCAGCGATCTCACGGGCACGGAGCTCGGTCAGGAGCCTCGCGATGTCCTTCTTGGTCTGGTTGAGCCGAGCGGAGTTCTCGAGCTGACCGGTGGCCAGCTGGAACCGGAGCTTGAACAGCCGGTCCTTCTCCTCGGCGATGCGATCGAGCAGCTCGGTGTCACCGAGCTCACGGGCGACGAGGTTCGCCATCAGAAGCCCTCCTCTCGGGTCACGATCCGGGCCTTGATCGGCAGCTTCTGGATCGCACGGTTGAGCGCACCACGAGCGATGGCGTCGTCCGGGTAGGACAGCTCGAAGAGGATGCGACCGGGACGGACCACGGCGACCCACAGCTCGGGGTTGCCCTTGCCGGAACCCATGCGGGTCTCGGCCGGCTTCTTCGTCACGGGCTTGTCGGGGAAGACGTTGATCCACACCTTGCCACCACGCTTGATGTGGCGGGTCATGGCGATACGAGCGGCCTCGATCTGACGGGCGGTGATCCACCCGGGCTCGAGTGCCTGGATCCCGTACTGGCCGTGGTTGACCTCGGTACCGCCCTTGGAGGTACCGGTCATACGGCCGCGGTGGGTCTTGCGGTGCTTGACCTTCTTGGGCATCAACATGGTCAGTCACCATCCCCGGGGCGGAAGTGAGGCGTCTCGTGGTGCTCGCGGGTGGAGCGCTCGATCTCCTCCTCCTCGGCCAGCAGACGCTCGAACTCGGGATCAGCCTCTCCGATGAGGGGCTTGATCTCCTCTTCGGGCTCGGCCGGCGCAGCTGCGGTGGCGGGAGCCTCGGCAGGAGTGGGAGCAGGTGCGGCGGGCGCAGGCGCCTCGGCCGCTGCCGGACGGGTGGAGACGACGCGGGGACGCTCCTGGCCGGCGGTGTCGCCGACGGCCATCGCGGCCTCCTTGGCGATCTTCTGCTCGTCGGTGTTCTTGTAGGGCAGGATGTCGCCCTTGTAGATCCACACCTTCACGCCGATGCGGCCGTAGGTGGTGCGGGCCTCGCGGAAGCCGTAGTCGATGTCGGCACGCAGCGTGTGCAGCGGCACCCGACCCTCTCGGTACCACTCGGTGCGGGCCATCTCGGAGCCGCCGAGGCGACCGGAGCACTGGACCCGGATGCCGAGGGCACCGGCCTTCTGGGCGTTCTGGACCGCACGCTTCATCGCCCGGCGGAAGGCCACGCGGTTGGCGAGCTGGTCGGCGACGCCCTGGGCGATCAGCGCGGCGTCGAGCTCCGGCTGCTTGATCTCCTGGATGTTGAGCTGCACCTTCGGGTTGCCGGTGAGCTTGGTCAGGTCGGAGCGGAGCTCGTCGGCCTGGGCACCACGGCGACCGATCACGATGCCGGGACGTGCGGTGTGCACGTCGATGCGGAGACGATCGCGGGTGCGCTCGATCTCGACACGGCTGATCGCTGCGTTCGGCAGCTTGTTCATGAGGTAGTCGCGGATCTTCCAGTCCTCGATGAGGTAGTCGACGTACTCCTCACGGGTGGCGAACCAGCGGGACTTCCAGTCGGTCGTGACACCGAGGCGGAAGCCGTAGGGATTGACCTTCTGA
>JAFAFN010000014.1 GCA_023423475.1 Actinomycetes bacterium
GGGGGGCCCGCGGGGCTGGGGCTTGAGGGCCGCCAGGCCGGGCGGCGCCGGCACCGTCGGTGCCAGCACCGAGGGCACCGTCACCGAGGTCGGTCGGGTCGCCGACGCGTCGAGCGGTGTCGCCACCTACCCGGTCACGGTGTCCTTCAGCGATGACACCGGCGAGATCCTCGTCGGGTCGACCGTGACGGCGAGCATCGTCGTCGACCAGCGCGACGACGTGATCCAGGTGCCGTCGTTCGCGGTGACCACCGAGGACGGATCCTCGACGGTGACCGTCGCCACCGACGGCACCGCCGAGGGAGCGACCGAGGAGCGGACCGTGACGGTCGGCGAGACCTCCGGCATGCAGGTCGAGATCACCTCCGGCCTCGAGATCGGCGAGCAGGTGCTCGTCGAGATGCCCTCGATGCGCGGCGGGCCCGGCGGCCAGTCCGCCCCGTCCCGGGACGAGTCGACGGACGGTGGATCATGACCGCGGTCATCTCCCTCGAGGGGATCGACAAGGTGTACTCCTCGGGCGAGCTCGAGGTCGCCGCGCTGCGCGACGTCACCATCGACATCGACCCCGGCGAGTTCGTGGCGGTCATCGGACCGTCGGGCTCGGGCAAGTCGACGCTGATGAACCTGCTCGGCTGCCTGGACGTGCCGAGCGCTGGGTCCTTCCTGCTCAACGGCCACGACGTCGCATCCCTCGGCGAGGACCAGCTCGCCGCCGTGCGGAACCGCTTCATCGGCTTCGTGTTCCAGCAGTTCAACCTGCTGACCTATCTCTCGGCGTGGCGCAACGTCGAGCTGCCGCTGGTCTACGCCGGCGTCGCCCCTCACGAGCGTCGCGAGCGAGCGCTCGAGTCGCTGGCCCGCGTCGGCCTGGCTGACCGGGCCGACCATCGCCCCGGCGAGCTCTCCGGGGGTCAGCAGCAACGGGTGGCCGTCGCCCGGGCGCTCGTCACCGAACCGGCGATGATCCTGGCCGACGAGCCGACCGGCAACCTCGACTCGACGTCGACCGCCGACGTGCTCGGTCTGTTCGACGAGCTGCACGCCGAGGGCCGGACGATCGTGCTGATCACCCACGAGCTCGACGTCGCCGCACGTGCGGACCGTGTCGTCGAGATCCACGACGGTCGACTGTCCAGCGATGCCCGCCAGCGCGAGTCCGTGGGGGCGTCGCGATGACCTGGACCGACACGTTCCGCACCGCGTTCGGCGCCGTGGGCAGCCACCGGCTCCGCTCGGCGCTCACCATGCTCGGCATCCTGATCGGCATCAGCGCCGTCGTGCTCACCGTCGGGCTCGGCGCTGGTGCACGCGCCGAGATCGCCGAGCAGATCGACGAGCTCGGCACCAACGTGCTGGTCGTCTCCCCCGGCAGCACCACCGACTCCTCGGGCACCAGGGGCGGCTTCGGCTCGGCGTCCACGCTCACCATGAGCGACGCCACGGCGCTGGCCTCGCCCGAGGTCGCACCCGACATCGAGGCGGTCGCGGGCAGCGCCACCAGCTCGGTGTCGCTCACCGCCGGCACCACCAACTGGACCACCACCCTGACCGGCACGACCCCCTCGTGGGCCGACGTCCGCTCCCGCGGGGTGAGCGAGGGTCGCTTCATCGACGCCGCGGACGACGAGGCCGCCGCTGCGGTCGTCGTGCTCGGACCCGACACCGCGGCAGAGCTCTTCGACGGCGGTGATGCGGTCGGCCAGACCGTCACCTACGACGGCACCACGCTCGAGGTGATCGGCGTGCTCGACGAGCTCTCCTCGAGCGAGGACACCTCGAACAACGACGTCGCGATCGTGCCGTTCCGCACCTACGCCGAACGTCTCGTCGGCGGCACGACACGGGACGCCCTCAGCTCGATCTCGATCAAGGCGACCTCGGCCGACACCCTGTCCGCCGCCTATCAGGAAGCCGATGCGCTGCTGGCGAACCTGCACGGCATCGAGGACTCCGCCGACGCGGACTACACGATCGCCACCCAGGAATCGATCCTGACCGCGGCCACCTCGGTCGACGACACCATGACCGTGATGCTGGGCGGCATCGCGATCATCTCGCTGCTCGTCGGCGGCATCGGCGTGATGAACATCATGTTGGTGTCGGTCACCGAACGGATCCGGGAGATCGGCCTGCGCAAGGCCCTCGGCGCACGCCCCCGCTGGATCCGGCGCCAGTTCCTCGTCGAGGCCTCGATCCTCGGTCTCGCCGGCGGCCTGCTCGGCGTCGCGGTCGGCGTGATCGGCTCGATGGTCCTGCCGGAGCTCACCGGCTCCCGAGTGATCCTCTCGATCCCCGCCGCCCTCGGCGCCATCGCCACCGCCGTCGCCATCGGCATCGGCTTCGGCGTCTACCCCGCATCCCGTGCCGGGTGTTCAGCGCGGCCGTCGCCTCCTGGTAGGCGGCCGAGAGCAGGTCGGCGCTGGCGGCGGTGACGTACACCGTCGACACCGTGGAGGCCGACGTCCCCAGGGTCGTGGCCGCGGTGGTCCACGGCATCAGCACCATGT
>JAFAFN010000163.1 GCA_023423475.1 Actinomycetes bacterium
GTCGTCCGGCGCCTCGAGTCCGAGGGTTTCACCAACATCCTCACCGCCCGCAGGGACCAGCTCGACCTCCGGGACCAGGCGGCGGTCAACTACTGGTTCCGCGCCAACCGGCCCGAGCACGTGTACCTCGTCGCCGGCACCGTCGGCGGCATCATGGCCAACTCCACCCGACCGGCGGAGTTCATCTACGACAACCTCATGATCCACGCGACCGTGGTGCAGGCCGCCCACGAGTTCGAGGTGTCGAAGCTGCTCTACCTCGGCAGCTCCTGCATCTACCCCCGAGAGGCCACCCAGCCCATGACCGAGGACGCGCTGCTCACCGGCCTGCTCGAGCCCACGAACGAGCCGTACGCGATCGCCAAGATCTCGGGCATCAAGCTCTGCGAGTCCTACCGCCGTCAGTACGGCGACAGCTTCATCTCGGCGATGCCGACCAACCTCTACGGTCCGAACGACAACTTCGACCTGACCGGCGGGCACGTGCTGCCGTCGCTGATGCAGCGGTTCCACGAGGCGAAGCTCGCCGGTGTCGACCAGCTCGAGGTCTGGGGTTCGGGCACGCCGCGGCGCGAGTTCCTCCACGTCGACGACCTCGCCGCCGCCTGCCTCTTCCTCATGGAGCACTACGACGGCGAACAGCACGTCAACGTCGGCACCGGCGAGGACCTCCCCATCCGCGAGCTCGCCGAGATGGTGCGCGACGTCGTGCACCCCGGCGCCGAGCTGGTCTGGGACGCGTCCAAGCCCGACGGCACGCCGCGCAAGCTGCTCGACGTCACCAAGCTGCACGACCTCGGCTGGCGGCACTCGATCGAGCTCGCGGACGGCATCGAGTCGACCTACCGCTGGTACCTCGAGCAGCAGCCCGAGCAGCTCCGAGGGACCCGCCCCACCCTCGTGGGCTGACCCCGACGCCGCCACGGCGCGGATTGCTACGGTTCGCCGATGGTCGAACCGACGTCGCACGCGGTCCCGCTCGACGAGCTCCTGGCGGCCGCCCTGGAGCCCTCCCTCGGGACGATCCGCGTCGAGGGGCTCCGCCGCCTCACCGGTGGCGCATCCCGCGAGACGTGGTCCTTCGACGCGGTGCTCGACGACGGGTCGACACGCCCGCTAATCCTGCGCCGCGACCCACCCGGACGCCCGGGACCACCGGGCTCCATGGGACGCGAGGCCCGCTGCATCGCCGCGGCCAGCGACGCTGGCCTGCCGGTGCCCGAGGTCCTGGTGCACCACGACGACGTCGCGCTGCTGGGCGCCGCGGGCATCGTCATGGCCAGGGTCGAGGGCGAGACGATCGCCAGGAAGCTGCTACGCGACGACCGCTACGCGCATGCCAGAGACGGGCTCGTCGCCGCGTGCGGCGCGGCGCTCGCCGGCATCCACACCCTGGATCCGTCCCTCGTCGGCGACGACCCGCCGAGCTCGTTCGGCGCGACCGACCAGGAGGCGGTCGAGGCGCCCGATCCGCTCGCCGAGATGCGTGCCGCACTCGACTCCCTCGGGCGCTCGACGCCCGTCTTCGAGTACGCACTGCGCTGGCTCGCGAACCATCGACCCCCGCCGAGCTCCGCGCCCTCGCTGGTGCACGGCGACTTCCGCCTCGGCAACCTGATGGTCGACGACGACGGGCTCGTCGCGGTGCTCGACTGGGAGCTGGTCCACCGGGGCGACCCCGCCGAGGACCTCGGCTGGTTCTGCGTCCGCGCGTGGCGCTTCGGTGCACCCGCACCGGTCGCCGGCATGGGCGAGCGGGACGAGCTGCTCGCCGCGTACCGCGCCGCCGGGGGACCGGACATCACCCCCGAGGTGCTGCGATGGTGGGAGGTCTACGGCACCCTCCGGTGGGGCGTGATCTGCATGGTGCAGACCGCCGTGTTCCTCGGGGGGAAGATCCCGTCGGTCGAGCTCGCCGCGATCGGGCGACGGGTGTGCGAGACCGAGTGGGACCTCTTGTTGCTCATCGCACCCGAGGCCGTCGACGCCGCGCTCGCCGCGCACGCCGAGCGACCCGAGGTCGACACCGACGTGGCGCTCGCCGCCGCCGAGGGCGACCTGCACGGACGGCCGACCGCGGTCGACCTGCTCGGTGCGGTGAGCTCGTTCCTGCGCGACGAGGTCGTCGCGGCCGGCCAGGGCGGCACGTCGTTCCACGCCCGCATCGCGGCCAACGTCGTCGACCAGGTCGCACGAGAGCTCGCTTCGGGCGAATCGCAGCGTGCCCGGCGCTCGCTCGCGCTCGCAGCCTGGGACCTCTCGGACGAGACCGCGCTGGCCGCGGCCGTGCGCGACGGCTCCGTCGGCTCGGTCATCTCCGGCGATCTGCTCGACCTGCTCGCCGAGGGCGTGCTCGACCGCCTGCTCGTCGCGAATCCGAGGTACCTCTGACCGCGCCGCGTCCCGAGCGCAGCCCGCGTCCGAACTCGAGGTGAACTCGGCCTGAACCCGGCCCGAGCTCGGACTGAACTCCGACGGCATCCGTGCCGATGGGAGAAGGTTCGCGGTTGCCCTCGCGGCGCTCTTCCCACACCATGTGTACCCGTATGTCCCGCCGTCCGGCTCTCGTCGCTCTCGTCGTCCTCGTGGCGCTGGCGGCGTCGACCCTCGGAACGGTCCCGTCGGGTGCGTCGACGGGCGCGCGGGCCCGTGGCGAGGTCGAGTACATCGACCCGGTCGAGCGAGAGGCCGACGTGGTCGCTGCTCGCGAGCGGGCCGACGCGGCTCGCAGCGCGGACGGGGCGGCAGTCGCCGCGGTCGACGCTGCCCGGACCGCCGAGGAAGGGCTCCGTGCCACCGCGGAGCGAGCGGGGGCGGAGCTCGGTGAGCTCGATGCCAGGATCGCTGAGGTCGAGACCGACGAGCGCGCCGCGCTCGACCGCTACGAGGTCGCCCGCAAGGCCTACGTCGACACCGCCGTGGCCGCCTACGTCGCGGGGGCGCCCTCCTCGCTCGAGCTCAAGGCCTCGCTGATCGAGGAGCCCGTCGAACGTGCCCGGTCCCTCGCACTCGCCGAGTCCGTCGGCGACGTCTTCTCGCAGCGCTCCTCGGCCCTCGATCGCACCCGCGAGGCGATCTCGGGCCGCCTCAGGGACCTCGCCGAGGACCGCGTGTCACTCGCGAGCGCGTCGGATGCGGCCGATCGGGACCTCGCGGCGGCCCGGAGCACCCTCGACGGCGCGAACGCCGCACGGGCGGACACCGAGCGTGCGCTCCAGCAGGCCGACGCCGCACTCGAGGCCGCACGAGCCGAGGCGAAGCGTCGCATCGACGAAGCTGCGGAGCGCTTCCGGCTCGGCTCGATCGACATCGACGAGCTCCGTCGCCTGGCCGACCCGCGCGTCGCGGTCGGCGACATCCCGGTCCGTGCGTACGAGGCCTACGTCAACGCGGCCAGGATCGTCGACGCCCAACTGCCGGCCTGCAAGATCTCGTGGTGGGCGCTCGCCGCGATCGGCAAGATCGAGACCCGCCACGGGACCTACGGGGGCGCCGTGATCCTCCCCAACGGCGACGTGGCACCGCGGATCCTCGGCCCGCCGCTGACCGGCGGCGCCTTCGCGCGGGTGACCGACACCGACGGCGGTCGACTCGACGGCGACACGGTGCACGACCGAGCCGTCGGACCGATGCAGTTCATCCCGTCGACGTGGGCCGCGTCGGGTGCCGACGGCAACGGCGACGGTGTCGCGGATCCGCACAACTACTTCGACGCCGCCGTGGCAGCAGCTCGCTACCTGTGCCGCGGCGCCCGCGGCGTGCCCCTCGACACCGAGGCCGGCATGCGTGCCGGTGCGCTGTCCTACAACCGGTCCCAGCACTACGCGAACGTCGTGATCGACGCCGCCCGCGGCTACGGGGGACTCGGCGGCACCGCGGTCACGGTCCCGGACTGACGGTGGCCGGACTCCTGGTCGTGCACCACACGCCGTCGCCGACGCTGGCGACGATGCTCGACTCGGTCCTCGACGGTGCCAGGGTCGACGACCTGGTCGCGGAGGACGGTGAACGCGTCGAGGTGGTCGCGGTGCCGGCGCTGTCGGCCACCACGAGCGACGTGCTCGCAGCCGATGGCTACGTGCTCGGCACCCCGGCGAACCTCGGCTACATGTCGGGCGCGCTCAAGCACTTCCTCGACCAGATCTACTACCCGTGCCTCGACGCGACGGTCGGGCGACCCTTCGGACTCTATGTGCACGGCAACGACGACGTGACCGGGGCGGTCAACTCCGTGGAGCGGATCGTGACGGGACTCCGGTGGCGTCAGGTGTCCGATCACGTGCGGGTGACCGGCGAGGTCGGCCCCGAGGCGCGTGACGCCTGCTGGGAGCTCGGTGCCTCGGTCGCGGCGAGCGCGCTCGGGATCGCCTGACATCCGGAGCTGGATAAGGTCGACGCCATGACCGCAGCTGCCCCCGAGTGGTTCGAACGGGCGCTCGCCGTGCCCCGCACCGACGAGTTCGTACAGGTCGACGGCTGTGCCATCCATTACTTGGCGTGGGGCGAGCCGGGTCGGCGCGGGCTGGTGTTCGTGCACGGCGGCGGCGCCAACGCCCACTGGTGGACCCACATCGCCGCGTCGTTCGCCGACGACGTCCGGGTCCTCGCACTCGACCTGTCCGGCCACGGCGACAGCGGACACCGCGGCGTCTACTCCCTCGAGCAGTGGACCGACGAGGTCATGGCCGTCGCTGCGACCGGCGGCATCGTGGGACCGCCGGTGGTGGTCGGGCACTCGATGGGTGGCTTCGTCACGATCGCCACCGCGGCGCTGCACTCCGAGCAGCTCGCCGGGGTGATCATCTGCGACTCGCCGGTGACCGAACCCGATCCGGAGGTCGGCGCGTTCCACGTCAAGGACGCGTTCGGCCGCGAGCGCGTCTATCCGACGCTCGACGACGCGCTGGCCCGCTTCCGCACCGTGCCCGGCCAGGCCCACTACCTGCCGTACGTGATGGACCACGTCGCCCGGAACTCCGCCAAGCAGGTCGCGGCGAACGACGAGCACGACGGCGGGTGGAGCTGGAAGTTCGACCGCACGGTCTTCGCCCAGTTCGCCGGCGGCGTGCGTTCGGTCGCCCTGCCCTACCTGTCCGACGTCCGTTGTCGGTTGGCGCTGCTGCGGTCCGAGCACGGACTGGTCACGAAGGACATCGGCGAGGCCATGTTCGAACGCCTCGGCCGGGTCACCCCCGTGATCGAGATCCCGGAGGCAGGTCACCACGCGATGCTCGACGAACCGCTCCTGTTGCTGACGGCGATCAGGACGCTGCTGGCGGATTGGGACCACTCCGAGCCGCACCGGCGCTGAGCGCCTCGGCGAAGCGCTCCCGGTTGGCTTCGAACCAGCGGCGACGTCGCACGTAGCGGGCGGCACCGCCCGTGGCGTTCCACATGTCGACGAAGGCCTGTTCGCCACGCTCCATGCGGCGGCGTACGAACTCGCCGCTGCGATCGAACTGCTCGGAGAGGACCTCGAGCAGCTCGACCCGACCGGGCGCGTCCAACCCGTAGGCATCGGCCGCGACGGCGAGCCGGGCGGCTGCGTCCAGGCCGCCGCGCCCGGTGCGCGCGGCGTCCTCGTCGGTCTCGATCGGCACGCACATCCGGGCGAGCGAGGCGAGGTCGTAGGTGCGGCGACCCGGTGCGGCGAACTCGAAGTCGAGCAGGACCACTGCAGCGCCGTCCCGGTACACGACGTTCTCGGGGCAGACGTCGTTGTGGCAGATCACGGGGTCGGGGCCCGGCGCCCAGTCGACCATCTCGTCGCTCCAGGTCGCATCGGGCGGCGCGCTGAAGCCGGCGACGGCGTCGTGATAGCGGCGCAGCAGCGCGGCGGTCGACGCGAGCACCGCATCGGTCTGCGACCACGTCGGGAACGGAGGCACCGGGACGTCGCCCGGCACGAAGACGAGGCGTTCGCGTCCGCCGCCCGCTGCGCCGGGCTCGGCCGGCTCGACGCCCACGACCTCGGGCACCCCGTCGAAGCCGTTGTCGTGGCAGTAACCCAGCAGCGCGTGGATCGCCGGCGTGTGCGCGGAGGTCGGCCGCAGGACGTGGTCGCCGCGGCGCACCACCGCGCCGGCGTTGCCGACGCCGCCCTGCAGCACCTCGTCCCCCTCGTCGTCCCACTCCGGCGCCATCCCCGCAGCCTGCCAGCTCCCTCCCCGACAGCAGGACCCCTATGTCCTGGGCATGTCGTTGCACGGCGGAAATCCGAGGGCGGAACCGACGGGCCGGCCGGTACGATGGACGCGGATGAACGCCCTCTACATCGCCTCCGCGTGTGTGGGCTTCGGTCTGCTCGTGCTCGGGTTGGTGCTCGACGACGTCTTCGACGGAGTCGACCTCGGACCCGACTGGGTCTCGGTCCCGGTGCTCGGCGCGGCGCTCGGTGCTTTCGGCATCGGTGGTTGGGTGACCGGCTCGGCCGGCGGCGCGGTCCTGCTCGCCGTCTTCATCGCCTGCGTCTGCGCCATCGCCTTCGCCGCGGCGACCGTCTGGTTCGTGACCAAGGTGCGCGACGGCCACACCGACGCCACCCCTCGCGCCATCGACCTGGTCGGCACGACCGGGAAGGTCGTCACACCGCTCGCCGGCGGCCGTGGCGAGGTGCTGGTCCGCCTCGGCGGCCAGCCCCGCAAGCTCACCGCACTCGCCGAGCACGACGTCGCCCTCGGCGCGACCGTCGTGGTCATCGAACGCATCTCAGAGTCCTCGGTGCGTGTCATGGCCCAGGACGCCTTCTGGGCCGAGACCACCGATCCGTCCCCGCCCGCCACAGATCCCTAGACACCACGAGGAGTGGATTCCACTTGAGCACCCTGTTGATCGCCGTCGTGGCGCCCCTGGCACTGATCGTGCTGGTCGCGCTGTTCGTCCTGAGCCGCTACAAGGTGGCCGGCCCTCACGAGGCGTACGTGATCACGGGCCGCAAGGGATCCCCGGTGACCAACCCGGAGACCGGAGAGGTCACCACCGACCTCTCCGGCCAGAAGGTCGTCATGGGTGCCTCGGTGTTCGTGGTGCCGTTCGTGCAGCGCCTCGCCGTGCTCGACCTGGCATCGCAGCAGATCAACATCCAGGTCGGCTCCGCGGTGTCGGCCAACGGCATCCGATGCGCGCTCGAGGGCGTCGCGATCGTCAAGGTCGGCGGCACCGAGGACTCGGTGCGTGCGGCCGCCCAGCGCTTCCTCGGCCAGCAGAACGAGGTCTCCGGCTTCACCACCGAGGTGCTCGCCGGCTCGCTTCGCTCCATCGTCGGTCGCCTGACCGTCGAGGAGATCATCCGTGACCGAGCGGCCTTCGCCCGAGAGGTCGCCGAAGAGGCCGAGAGCGCACTGACACCGCAGGGTCTGGTGCTCGACAGCTTCCAGCTGCAGGACATCCAGGCCGAGGGCTCCTACCTGGCGGATCTTGGTCGACCCGAGGCCGCACGGGCCCAGATGGAGGCAAGGGTCGCCGAGGCCGCCGCCAACCGCGAGTCCGAAGAGGCTCGACTGCGTGCCGAGGAGGCCGTGGCCGAGGCCCAGCGAACCCTCGCCCTGCGGACCGCCGAGATCAAGGCCGAGACCGACGCCGCCCAGGCCGACGCGGACGCCTCGGGGCCGAAGGCGCAGGCAGCCCAGGACCGTGACGTGCTCGCCGCGCAGCAGACGGTGGCCGAGGAGCGCGCCCGACTGAAGGAGCTCGAGCTCGACACCGAGATCCGCAAGCCCGCCGACGCGGCCCGCTACGCCACCGAGCAGGAGGCAGAAGCGGCGAAGACGGCGCAGATCCGAGCGGCCGAGGCACGCCAGGAGGCCACCGTCGCCGCCGCGAAGGCGTCCGCGGAGGAGAGCCGACTCACGGGTGCCGGTGAACGCCAGCAGCGTGAGCAGCTCGCGCTCGCTGCCCAGGCCGAGGGCGTTGCCGCCGGTGAGGCCGAGAAGGCTCGACGTGCGGCGATCGCCGAGGCGGTCCGACTCGAGGGCGAGGCCGAGGCATCCGCCATCGCCGCCAGGGGTGACGCCGAGGCCGAGGCCATGGCGAAGAAGGCCGACGCCTACGAGCGCTACGGCTCCGCGGCGCTGACCGACCTGGTGGTGTCGAAGCTGCCCGAGATCGTCCGTGCCGGTTCCGAGCCGATGTCCGCGATCGACAAGATGACCGTCATCTCGACCGACGGCGCATCGTCGGTCACGAAGTCGGTCACCAACAACATCGCCCAGCTCATGGAGATGGCGTCGTCGGTCACCGGCGTCGACATCACCGAGCTGCTCGGCGGGGTGCTCGCCAACGCGACGAGCACGCCCCCTCCGTTCGAGACGACCGCGGTCGATGCCGACACCTCGAAGGAGTCCACGACGCTGTCGTGAACTCGCCCGACGCCGAGATCCGTGACGCCGAGGAGGTCCTCGGCGTCACGGTCGGCAGCTGCACTCGGCAGCCCGGGTCCCGCCCCAGGGTGGGCTGATCCGGAGGGATCAGAGACGGATCAGCCCACCTCGAGGCGGTCCCGACCGCGCCGCTTGGCGCGGTAGAGCGCATCATCTGCACGCAGGAACACCGATCGCGGGTGCTCATCGCGCTGGCACACGGCGAGTCCCGCCGAGAGCGTCGTGCCGCTGCCACGCCGTGACCAGGTCCGGACCAGTCGGTCGGCGAGCGCGGTGTGGTCGCCGCCGGCACGCAGCACGACCACGACCTCGTCGCCGCCGTAGCGGGCGACGACGTCGGCCACCCGGACCTCGTCGAGCAGCATCCGACCGAGGTCCCGCAGCACGCGGTCGCCCTCGGCGTGGCCGCGGGAGTCGTTCAGGGCCTTCAGGCCGTCGAGGTCGAGCACGATCAGTCCGTCACCGGGACCCAGTCGTGCGATCGCCCGGTCCGCGACGGCACGGTTGCCGAGCCCGGTGAGCGGGTCGACCCGCGACGATGCGGCGACCGCCTCGTAGTGGTCCGCCATCAGGCCGATGGACCGGATGCGGGCGACCAGCATGTCGACGAGCGTCGGATCGAAGCGAGGGCGACCGATGCGTCCCGAGATCACGACGTCGAGCTCGTGGTGGGTCGACGCGATGCGGAGCCTGACGTGGCACCGGTCGCCGTCGAGGTGCCAGCGGACCTCGTCGGCGTGCGGGGTCAGCAGCTCGGCGGGGACGAAGCTCCGCTCGAGGACCTCGTCCTCGCGCAGGACGACGACGTCGGGGGAACCGAGCACCCGTCCACACCAGTTCGCGAGCTCGTCGCCGACCACGAAGGGATGCACGTCGAGCGCGACCGGAGGGGCGCCGGCGAGCACGACCAGGCCGTCGAGCAGCCGACTGTCGACGCTGACGCGCGAGGCGTCATGTGCCTCGTCGTGCCGTCTCGTCGCGAGGCGTGCCCCCGTGAGCGTCGATCCCATGCAACAAGGACTCGCACCGACCTGGTCGATGACGCGGCCGGACGGAAGTCCGTCGAGAAATCTCGCTGCGCCGACTCAGCCCAATGCGATGGTCGCGCCGAGCAGGCCGACGATGCGACGCTCGGCACCGGCGACGGTCGACAGCGCAGGGTCGCGTCGGATCCCGTCCTGCACCCCGACGAGGTCCACGTCGATGCCGAAGGTGTTGGGGTCCGTGCCGCCGACGCGTCCCCCTCGGACCGACACCGAGCTGTTGGCCAGGTCGCCGGCCGGGTTCGTCGGATCGACCAGTCGCAGCGGCACGCTCCCCGCGCCGACGACGTCGATGCCGTCGGGGACCAGGTCCGGGTCGCCGTCCCACTGGATCGCGAGCAGCTCGTCCACCCTGCCGGTGCCGCCGGGCAACAGGGGCAGGACCGTGTCGCCCTGATCGAGACCGACGGCGAGCACCGCAGCGCGCCGGGGCAGCTGGGGGTGTTCGACGACGACGGCGACCGACCATCCGCCCCAGGCGCCGCGCCGCGGCGTGGTGGCGACGTCGGCGACACCGATCGTGACGGTGCCGTTGGCCGCGGCGGCCACGGTCGTGGTGATGTCGGCGACGGACTGGTAGGCGCCGTCCTCGCCGTGGAACACGGTGTCGGCCGCGACGACCCTGTGGCCGCCGAGGTCGAGACGGACCGTCGAGGGGTCGCCGCCCGAACCGTCGAGCAGCTGACCGCCCCAGATCAGTTCGGCGTGCACCACCGTCGCGCCGGCGGGGAGCTCGAGCACCGCCGAGGACGAGCTCCTCGTCGCGGGGTCCCCGTCGGTGTCGACGAGGGTCATGTCCCAGAGGTCGTTCGAGCGCTTGGTGCCGAGGCCGGCCCTGGCTTCGCCGCAGGCGACCCCGGACACGCAGGTGAGCACCGAGTTGCCGGTCGCGGCGAGCCCGAGGTGACCGACGCCGGCGAAGCGCGTGGTGAAGTGGCTCTCGCTGGTGGACAGCGGCAGCCGCGCAGCGACCGGCGCGAACGAGCTGGCGGGATCGGCGAGCAGCAGCTCGAGCTCGGTGCCTGCTGCGGCGACCCGGCCATCCGCCGCCGACGAGGTCGGTGCGGCCGGCCCGCTCTCGAAGCTGCCGGGGGTCGACGGCCCTGACGCCGCGGCGATGGTGAGGGCGACCGTCGTCGACCCGGATCCTGGATCGAGATCGCAGCCGGTGGCGTCGCAGCGTCCGGCTTCGCTGCGTGCGGAGCGGACCTCGAAGCCGTCCGGAGCCACCCAGGACAGGTGCAGCAGTCGGCCGGTGGTCTGCAGGTCGGCCGCCTCGACCACCACGTGACCGATGCCGCCGGCGCTGAGCGGGCCGACCTGCGAGACGGTCAGCTCGCCCGCCGGCGTGGCCGGGGGAGCGACGGGGACCTGGGCGGTCGGGGCGACGTCGCGCGGGCGGTCGGGGGCGACGGTGGTGGTCGGCGTGGGGCGCACGGGCGCGGCGGCGTCCTCGGTGGGCGGGGTGGTGGTCGCGGTGGCGGACTCGACCTCGCTGTCGGGCGCAGCAGGTGCCGACTGCGACGCGGGCTGGGCCTCGACCTTCGACCGCTCGACCGTGGTGGACGTCTCCCTGGGCGCGGCGGCCTCGTCCGGCGCGGGTGTGGACGGGCCGAGCAGCACCACGGCGGCGACCGCCGCGGCGGTGGCGACCGCGCCGACACCGCCGACGACCGCGGCCGGCAGGTGGAACGGCAGCGCGAACTTCGGAGCGGACTTGGCGGCGACCGAGGCGGTGACCTTCGCGGCGCCACCCGCAGCCGCGGCGGCAGCGCCGACCGGTGCGGCGGCCGAGCCCCACCCGGGCGCGGCGCGCAGCGCGGCGATGGCGGCAACGGGGACGAGCAGGGGAGCGATGCCGTGCACGATCGTCTGATTGACGTTGCGCAGCTCCTCGATGAGTGCGGTGCAGTCGTCGCAGTGCTCGACGTGGCGTTCGACCCGCAGGGTGTCGCGCGCCGAGGTCCGCGCCCGGACGTACGGGCTGAGCAGCGGACGGATCGGCTCGCAGGCCGCGTCGGGCTGGTGCCCTTCGCCGGTGTGCGCGGTGAGGAAGCCCTGACGGAGGCCCTCGCGTGCCCGGTAGGAGAGCGCGGCGACGGCGTTCGGCGTCATCCCGAGGATCTGCGCGACCTCGCTGGCGGGTCGGTCCTCGACGTCGACGAGCCAGAGCACGGTCTGCCACCGCTCCGGCAGCGAGCCGTAGGCGCGACCCGCGGCGGTGCGGTCGAAGGTCTCGACGACGGGGTCGGCGGATGCCTCGAAGTCGACCAGGTGCTGGTGCTGCGACGAGAGCACGAGGCGCTTCGCCTCGCTGTGGCGCCGGCAGGCGCTCGAGCGGATCGCGGTGTAGAGGTAGCCACGGAAGTTGTCGGTCGGGCCGCGGCCGTTGTCGATGGCCTTGAACACCCGGGTGAAGGCATCCGACACCACGTCGTCGGCGTCGGATCGGCTGCGCACCAGTTGCCGTGCGACGCGGGACGCGGCCTCGTGGTGGCGCCGGAAGAGCTCGCCCGTGGCGGAGCGGTCGCCCGCGCGGAGTGCCTCGACCAGCTCGCAGTCGGACAGCTCCGAGGGGTCCGCGGGCGCGCCGGTGCGATCCCCGTCGTCGGGGGTCGTCGAGGATCCGCCGTCGGTCGGCGTGGTGGCGCTCATCGCGGCTGCTCTGCGTAGCTCATCACGGTGACGGAGATCCCCCCTCTGGCGGTCGCGGCACGTAGGGACGCACTCGGCCCCTACATCCCAGACCCGACGGCCCCGAGCGGATGACGCAGAACTGGAAGGAAATTCGTCGACGTCCCGATCAGCGGGTCGGACGTCCTCGGCTCGGCGGGCTCGTGGCCCGGCGACCTTGCTACTGCAGCGACCGCGGGCGAGCAATCCCGCGGAGCGCAAATGATGCCCTGGACCCAACCGCGCGGGCGTCGGGGCGGGTGGATCCACCCATCAGGTGGCCCGGTGCTGGGGCTCGAGGGGGTCGAGCGCATCGAGACGTTCGAGCAGCTCGGCCGCGAAGGTCGGTGCCGCGACGTCGACCCACACCTGCGCCACCTCGCCGTCGGCGCCGAGCAGCACCGTGGTCGGCATGCCGTCGCGGTAGGTGACCCCGTACATCTCGGCGATCGCACCGTCGACGTCCGCGAGGATCCTCACGTTGCCGGGCACCGAGCCGTCGGCGTCCATCGCGGTGGCGGCGTCGATCCGCGCGACCGCCAGCAGCTGGATGCGGTCCCGGCCGAAGTCCACGAGGTGCCGGCCCATGCCCGCCAGCGTCGCGGTCGTGTCGGCGTCGAACACCGGTGCCACGAAGACCAGCGCCACCGGGATGCGTCCCACGATGCGGTCCAGGTCGACGACGCCGCCGGTGCTCGCCTCGACCTCGCCGGGAGAGTGATCGACGCCGAGCGTGTGGCCGTTGGTGATCTCACCTCGCCATGCGCCCGTCGGCGCACCCTGGTCCTCGATGAACTCCTTGAACCGCTCCAGGTCGCCGCGGGCACGATTGGCGATGGCCCCGGTCACGTCCGCGATCGACTCGAGCGCTCCGTCGGGCTCGATGTCGAGTCGG
>JAFAFN010000165.1 GCA_023423475.1 Actinomycetes bacterium
GTCCTGCCCAGTGTCGACGATGGTCATCGAGGCTCCTCGGGTCGGGGAAAGGGGGTGGGTGCCGCTCAACGTACGGGTGATTGAACGTTCGTTCAAGGACGGGCGACCGTCGAGGGCACATCTCCCCGTGTGAAACCCGTCACGTGGCTGGCGGTTCGAGTCGCCGCGGCGCGTCCCTCGGCCCCGTTCCGGCACCGGGTGTAGCCTTTTGCGCCATGGCGATCAGCACCGACCCCGTGGCGACGGACGACCTCATCGGAACCCCGTCCCTGATCGAGACCTTCGATCCGCGGACCAACACCCTGCTCGCGGTGGTCCCCGACATGGACGCCGACGAGGTCCGTGCCGCGGTCGGACGGGCCCGCTCCGCGGCGCCGGCATGGGCGGCGTTGACCTACAAGGAGCGCACCGCGCACCTGCTGACCGTGCGCGACCGACTGCTCGACCGGGCCGAGGAGCTCGTCGAGGTGATCTGCGCCGAGACCGGCAAGCAGCGTGCCGAAGCGGTCACCACCGAGCTGATGGCCGTCTGCGAGACGATCGCCTGGTACGCCAAGAACGGCGAGGCCGTGCTGCGGACCCGTTCCGTCGCGCCGGGCACCATGGCCCACAAGAAGGCGTGGATCCGTCACGAGCCGCTCGGTGTCGTCGGCGTGATCAGCCCGTGGAACTACCCGTTCACGCTGTCGATGACGCCGCTGTTCACCGCCCTGTTCGCCGGCAACGCCGTGGTGCTGAAGCCGTCCGAGGTCACCCCGACGGTCGGGCTCGCCATCGGTGAGCTCTTCGCCGACGACACCTGGAGCGAGCTGGTCCAGGTCGTCACCGGCGGCGGCGCCACGGGCGAGGCACTGGTGCGCGGGGGTGTCGACAAGATCGTCTTCACCGGCTCCGTCCGCACCGGCAAGCGCGTCATGGCCGCTGCGGCCGACACCCTGACACCCGTCCTGCTCGAGCTCGGCGGCAAGGACCCGATGATCGTGTGTGCCGATGCCGACGTGCAGCGAGCGGCGAAGGGTGCGGTGTGGGGGGCGTTCCAGAACTCGGGGCAGACCTGCATGTCGGTCGAGCGGGTGTACGTCGAGGAGTCGATCGCCGAGCAGTTCATCGACCGGGTGATCGTCGAGACCGGCAACATCCGACAGGGCATCAACGAGGGCGACATCGGTTCGATGACCTTCGGCCCCCAGCTCGAGATCGTGCAGCACCATCTCGCCGACGCACTCGACAAGGGCGCCCGGGTCGTGGTGGGCGGCTCCCGCATCGAGCGTGACGGGCTCTGGTTCGAGCCGACGGTCGTCGTCGACGTCGACCACGACATGGCGCTCATGACCGAGGAGACCTTCGGTCCCGTGCTGCCGATCATGGTCGTGAAGGACGCGGAGCAGGCCCTCCGGCTGGCGAACGACTCGATCTACGGCCTCAACAGCTCGGTGTGGACCCAGGACGAGGACCTCGGCGTCTCGATCGCGAACCGGCTCCAGGCGGGCAACGTGTGCATCAACGACTGCATCGTCTCGTACGCGGTCTGCGGCCTGCCCTTCGGCGGCGTCAAGCAGTCCGGCATCGGCCGGGTGCACGGTCCCCAGGGGCTGCGCGAGTTCGTCAACACCAAGTCGGTGCTCGCTCCCCGGGTGGCTCCCTCACGAGAGGTCTGGTGGTTCCCGGTGCCTCGGGGGCTCGACACGCTCGGCATCTCGTCGCTCCGCATGCGCTTCGGATCGAACCTGCGCACCCGGCTCTCTGGCCTACGGCGCCGCTGACGCCGGCCCGTCGACCTGGGCTCAGGTCGGCGCGGTGCGGTGCACCGGACGTCGGTGGTGATCCACGGCGACCGCCGCCACGGTGTCGAAGACCAACCGGGTGACGGCGTCGACGGGCGGTGCTTCGCCCCCGCTGAGCGGTTCGACGGTGCAGAACACGTCGGTGACGCCGGTCGCCCGGCCCTGCAGGGTGAACACGACCGAGCTGGTCGGCGCCTCGACGAACTCGACGATCACCTCGATGAGTCCGGCGGCGGGGTCGAGATAGGTGATCTCGCCGAGTCGGTGTGCGGTCTCGGAGAGCAGGAAGAGCGTCTCGTCACCGGGTGCTCCGAGGGCGATCGTCGTGTCGTCGACCAGGTCGATGCTGAGATCGAGCAGCGGTGGTTCCGGCTCCACGGTCCGGGTCTCGGCAGCATCGGAAGCGCCCGCGTCGACCGGCGCGTCGACGAGCAGCCGGTAGGCCGTGGTCAGCTCGATGGTCCGCTCGGTCGCGTCGGCGGAGGTGTTGCGATCCGGGTGCTGTTCGCGCACCAGGCGTCGGTAGGCGACCCGGACCTGATCGGGCTCGGCGTCCGCGGCGACGCCGAGCAGTCGGCGCGCCTCGTCGGTGTGCATCAGCCGGACGTGGCCGGATCGAGCGTGCTCAGGAACGACACCACCGCCTCGGTGAAGGCGTCGTTGCGGTCGCCCGCCACCATGTGTCCGGCACCGGAGACGTCGACGTAGTGCGCGTCGGGACAGAGCTCGAGGAAGTGCCGCGCGGTGTCCTCGCTGACCAGGTCCGACATGCGGCCCCTGACGAGCATGGTCGGGACCTCGAGGTTGCGTGCCGCGTCGTCGAACTGACCGGAACGCGCCCCGGTTCCCAAGGGCGAGGGGCCGAGGAACATCGCCGGGTCCCAGTGCCAACGCCAGCGCCCGTCGGGGTCGAGTCGCAGGTTCTTCGCGAGGCCTGACAGATCCGTCGGTCGACGACGATGCGGCTGGTAGGCCGCGATCGCATCTGCCGCCTCGTCGAGCGTGCCGAAGCCCTCGACGACCCGGTCGAGCATGAAGCCGACGATGCGGTCGACGCCCTCCCGTTCCATGCGGGGTGTCACGTCGACCAGGACCAGCGCCGAGACGCAACCGGGCGCCTGGTCGCCCTCGGCGAGCAGACCGGACAGGCCACCGAGCGAGGCACCGACGACCACCGGGGCGACGCCGGTGTGCTCGGTGAGCGCTCGGCACACATCGACGCAGTCGCTCGCGAACTCGTGGTTCGAGTAGTTCTCGTCGGGTGCGCGGTCCGATGAGCCGTGTCCACGCTGGTCATAGGCGACCGCGTACCACCCCGCCGCAGCGAGCGACGCGGCGGTACCACCCCAGCTGTGCCGGGTCTGGCCGCCACCATGGATCAGCACGACCGAGCGGTCCGCAGGATCGCCGTAGGCATCGGCGTGCAGGAGCATGCCGTTGCGAGCGGTGAAGTGCACTGCACGGGGCTCGACCCCGCTGGTCGGGCTCATCGGGCGGCGAGCAGCACGTCCCAGGTGCGTGCCCGGTCCGTCGGGTTCGTGGCCGAGATGACGGCCGAGAACTCGGTGACCCCGCCGTCACCGAGGCGCTGCAACGCGGCGGCGACGGTGGCCTCGTCGCCGACGATGGCGACGTCGGCCGGGCCGTCGACGCCCTCGCGGTCGAGCATCGCCCGGTAGGACGGAAGGCCGCCGTAGAGCGAGAGCTGCTCGGCGATGAAGGCACGGGTGCCCTCGACGTCGTCGGTCACCGCGACCGGCAGTCCGGCGACGACCCGGGGCGCAGGCTGGCCGGCGCCGTCCGCGCCGGCGTTGATGCTCGGCACGACGTGCTCGAGCAACGTGCGTTCGCCGGTGCACCAGGTGATCGTGCCGCAGCCGGTGGCGCCTGCGAGCTCGAGCATCTTCGGCCCCAGCGCCGCGATGATCACCGGCGGCGCGGCGGCACCGGGGATGTCGAGCGAGCCCATCGAGGTGATGTCCTCGCCCTGCACGGCGACGGACTCGCCCCGCAGCAGGGGAAGCAGCGCTTCGAGGTACTCGCGCATGTGGCGGAGCGGCTTGTCGTAGGAGTATCCCCACATGTTCTCGACCACGATCTGGTGCGAGAGCCCGATGCCGAGGGCCAGTCGATCGCCGGTGGCGGCCTGGGTCGTCAGCGCCTGCCC
>JAFAFN010000262.1 GCA_023423475.1 Actinomycetes bacterium
GTGCCGGGCCAGTCCTCGAGGTGGACCGACCCGTCGCCGTGCTCACCCGCGCCGCAGAGCCCGAGGTGGATCTCCTCGGCGACGAAGGGCAGCAACGGGGCGACCAGCTTGGTCAGCGTCGTGAGCACCGTGAACAGCGTGTCGAAGGCGTCGCGCCCGTCGTCGTCCAGCTCGGTCGCGTCGCCGTCGACACCCGGTGCCCAGAAGCGCTCCCGCGAACGGCGGATGTACCAGTTGTTCAGGGCGTCGAGGAACGACTGGACCTCGGCGCACGCGCCGGCGATGTCGAAGTCGTCGAGACGCTCGGTCATCGACTCGACGAGCGCGCTGGTCTTCGCCAGCACGTAGCGATCGAGCAGACCCTCGGCGTCGGTCCGGAACGTCGCCCGGTAGCCGCTCGCGTTCGCGTACATCGTGAAGAACGAGTAGGCGTTCCAGATCGGGTTCAGGACGAGGCGGATGACCTCGGTGAAGTCGGACGCGTCGGTCGAGATCCGCAGGTCACCGCCGCGCAGGATCGGCGAGGACATCAGGTGCCACCGCAGCGCGTCGGCACCATGGGACTCGAAGACCTCTTCTGGGTCCGGGTAGTTGCGGAGCTTCTTCGAGAGCTTGCGACCCTCGTGGTCGAGCACCACGCCGTGGCAGATCACGTTCGAGAACGCGGGGCGGTCGAACAGGGCACCCGAGAGCACGTGCAGCGTGTAGAACCAGCCGCGGGTCTGCGCGATGTACTCGACGATGAAGTCCGCGGGAGCGTGCTCGTCGAACCACTCCCGGTTCTCGAACGGGTAGTGGACCTGGGCGAAGGGCATGGCCCCGGACTCGAACCAGCAGTCGAAGACCTCGGGCACGCGACGCATGGTGGACCGACCGGTGGGGTCGTCCGGGTTGGGGCGCGTCAGCTCGTCGACGTGCGGACGGTGCAGATCGGCCGGTCGCACGCCGAAGTCACGCTCGATCTCGTCGAGCGATCCGTAGACGTCGGTGCGGGGGTAGGCAGGGTCGTCGCTGCGCCACACCGGGATCGGCGATCCCCAGAAGCGGTTGCGTGAGATCGACCAGTCGCGGGCGCCCTCGAGCCACTTGCCGAACTGACCGTCGCGCACGTGGCCGGGGATCCAGTTGATCTCCTGGTTGAGCTCGACCAGGCGGTCACGGATGGCGGTGACCTCGACGTACCACGACGACACGGCCTTGTAGATGATCGGCGTGTCGGTCCGCCAGCAGTGCGGGTAGTTGTGGTCGTAGGTGTCGTGGCGCACGACGACCCCGGCGGCCTTGAGGTCCTTGATGATCTCCGGGTTGGCGTCGAAGACGTTCTGGCCGACGTAGTCGGTGATCTCGTCGGTGAAGCGCCCCGAGTCATCGACGGGGCAGACCAGGACGATGCCGTTGGCCTCGCAGACCCGCTGGTCGTCCTCGCCGAAGCCGGGTGCCATGTGGACCACACCGGTGCCGTCGTCGTCGGTGACGTAGTCGTCGACGAGCACCCGGAAGCTGTCGGCGTGCCCGGCGAAGTAGGGGAGCAGCGGCTCGTAGCGGACGCCCGCAAGGTCGGCGCCCTTGAGGCGACCCACGACGTCGGGCTCGTCGCCGAGCTCGCCGGCGTACTTGGCGAGTGCGTTCGCGCCGATCACCACGCGGCGCCCGGCGCGAGGGCCGTCGGTGAGCTGCACCACGACGTAGTCGACGTCGGGTCCGACCGCGAGCGCCAGGTTCGACGGCAAGGTCCACGGGGTGGTGGTCCACGCCCAGATCTCGGCGCCGTCGTCCCCGACCAGTGCCTTGGGCAGCTCGGCGGCCTGCCCGCTGGCGGCGCGCACGGTGAAGGCCACCGTCAGCGCCGGGTCCTGTCGGGGCCGGGTGGCGTCGTCGAGGCGGATCTCGAAGTTCGACAGCGGGGTCTCGGCACCCCACGAGTACGGCATGACCCGGTACGCCTCGTAGATGAGGCCCTTGTCCCAGAGCTGCTGGAACGCCCAGATGACGGACTCCATGTAGGTGGCGTCCATCGTCTTGTAGTCGTCGGAGAAGTCGACCCAGCGCGCCTGGCGGGTGACGTAGCGCTCCCACTCCTCGGTGAAGCGCATGACCGACGCGCGGCACTCCTGGTTGAACCGGTCGATGCCGTACTGGGTGATCGCGACCCGGCCCGACACGCCGAGCTCCTTCTCGGTCTGCATCTCGGCGGGCAGCCCGTGGCAGTCCCAGCCGAAGCGGCGATCGACCCGGTGCCCGCGCATGGTCTGGTAGCGGGGCACGACGTCCTTGACGAAGCCGGTGAGCAGGTGGCCGTAGTGGGGCAGCCCGTTCGCGAAGGGCGGGCCGTCGTAGAAGACGAACTCGTCCTCGGCCGGTCGCTGCTCGACGGAGCGCTCGAAGGTCCGCTGACGCTCCCACTGGTCCAGGATCCGCCGCTCGATCGCCGGGAAGTCGGCGCGAGTGGGCACGGTCGGGTACGGCTGACCGGCGGGGTCGGGGGAGGACGTCGACGAAGACATGTGCGGTGTGGGCTCCGAGGGGGCGGTGGACCCGGAGATCCTACTGCCGGCGCGGCAGAGGCCCCTCAGCGGTTACGGACCCGCTCGGGTGTCGGCGCGGGGTCGCGGTAGGTTGCGACGCCGAGCGGGCCCGCTCGCCACCGTCACGGACCGTCGGCCACATGAGAGGGAGCGGCACGGTGCACGTCGCCGGCAATCGAGTGGAGCCCGAGGTGCTCGTCGTCGCGGCCCTGGGACTGCTCGCCGCGGCGGGTGTGCTGGTGGTGCTGCGGGCCCGCGGTGTGCCGTGGGGGCGAGCAGCGGCGTGGGCGGCGCTCGTGGTGGTCTCGTCGGTGATCGCGGCGGTGTCGTTCGTGCCCGACAGCGGTCGCGACGGCCAGGGCACCTGCTCGTTCCTCGTCACGTTCCGGGTGGGCGGTCGGGTGAACCAGCCCCTGCTCAACGTGCTCATGTACGTGCCGCTCGGGGCGCTGGTCGTGATGCTGCCGCGCCGGATGGTCACGCGCTCGTGGTCGGTGGCGGCGCTGCTCGTGGTGCCGCTCGTCGTCGAGTGGATCCAGCGGTTCCCGATCGTCGGGCGCTCGTGCGACGCCGACGACGTGATCGGCAACTGGCTCGGCATCGTCATCGGCGTGCTGATCGGCGCGATCTGCATCGCCGTGGCGCGCCGTGGCTCTTCGAGCTCGATGTCCCAGCGGTCCAGGCAGTCCTGACTCCCGCCACGAGCTATTCGAGCTCGATGTCCCAGCGGTCCAAGCAGTCCTCGCAGCGGTAGGCGACGATGTCGCCGACCCGGTAGCCGGTGGGGCTGTCGGGGTCGGCGAACGACAGCAGGTGGCACGTGCCGCCGCAGTCGACGCAGGTGATCGTGGCGGGAGCGACGACGGGGCCGTCCTCGGTGGCGCCCTCGTCGAAGGGAGCGTCGGCGGCGAAGGGGTCGGACATCAGTTCTCCGGTGCGGTCGTGGTGGTCGTGTCGAGGCTGTCGGGCTCGACAGTCGTCGTGGTCACCGAGTCCGGATCGAGGTCCTGCATCTCCTCGAGGGACGGCTCGTACGCGCCGTCGTCGGAGATGTCGTCCGCGGTGTCGTCCATCCGCTCCCGGATGAGGATCCTGTTCAGCACGAAGTCGCCGTCGGCGCCCTGCAGCTTGATCTGGTCGACGGCGACCAGCTGGTCGTCGACGTAGCGGAGCAGCTGGAACTCGAACGGGTTGTCGCCCTCGGTGAGCAGATCGCCGACCCCCGTCGCTCCGGATGAACCGACGACCGAGATCACGGTGCCGTCGATCACCTCGAGCTGCGTCCGGTGGATGTGCCCGGCGACGACGGTCGGGACCTTGCCGTACACCGGCCGTGCCTGGACCGGGTTGTGCACCATGAGGAGGTCGGGCTGCTCGGACTCGACGAGCTCGGTCGTCGAGTCGAACTGCGCCCGGTAGGTGGCGTTGATCTCGTCCTTGGGGATCTTGCGCAGCGCCGTCTCGGTCGGATCCTCGATGCCGAGGACCTTGATGCCCTCGATGTCGACGGTGTCGCCGTCGAGCAGGATCACGTCGTCGTTGCGGGCGAGGGTCGCCCGGACCGCGGCGCTGTCGTGGTTGCCGGCGACCAGGTAGTACGGCATGTCGAAGTCGTCGAAGAGGTCGAGGAACGCCGTCTCGGGCTCGAAGCCGAACGAGGTGATGTCGCCGGTGTCGAGCACGGCGTCCACGTCGAAGTCCATCGCCAGGTCACGGACGAGCGCGAGGCCGATGGTGTTCAGGTGCAGGTCCGAGACGTGCAGCAGGACGACCTCGCCGTCGGAGCGCTCGATCTCGCCGGTGAGCGCGGTCGAGTAGAGGCCGGCGATCTTCGCGGAGAGCACCTTCACCCGGGAGTCGACCGAGCCGAAGCGGGTCTCGAGGCTGCCGACCCTGGTCAGCAGCTCGCGCGCCGAGCCGAGCTGACCCACGAGCTCGGGGGAGTCCTCGAACGCGTCCGCGTCATAGGTGAGGCCCGCCGGCAGCAGCAGCGCCACGATGGTGAGCGACCCGATGCCGGCGCCGGCGAGCACCCGGCGGACGCTGCGCGTCCCGGGGAAGGCGAGTGCCGCGCCACCACCGACGGCCAGGCTCAGGAGCACGAGGGTGATCGCGAGCTTCGCCACCGCCGGACCGATGTCGTCGCGGACCGCTTCCTCGATCACCGGGAGGGGGTCGCTGAGGTCGACCGGCGCCTCGCCCTCCTGCGGGCGGATCGCGTCGACGACATCGACCTCCTGCAGCTCGAGGCGCAGGTCGACCGGTGCGGTGTGCGTGGACGCGCGGATGGCACCGACCGGCGGTACGGCGAGCTCGGTGCGGCCGTGCAGCGCCGGGCGGAAGCTCGCATCGACGGTGCCCGGCCCCAGCTTGGCGGTCGGACCGAAGAGCAGCGGCACGACCACGAGGGTCCAGGCGACCACCCACAGCGCCAGCACGACCTTGGAGCGACCGGCGCGTCGGGCGAGTCGCCGGACGCGCTCGCCCGACGACTCGGCGGGAGCGTCGACCGGGTGCTCGTCGCGAGGTCCTTCCTCGGTCGGAGCGCCCGGTCCCTCGTCGTTCACGGCCGACGCTCGTAGGTCCAGGTGGGGCCCATCGACAGCCGGTGGCGAGGACCGTCGCCGGCCGGCTCGCCGGAGTCGTAGCCGCGGTCGCCGTGGTACATGGCGACCACCAGGTCGTCCTGGAAGGCGATACGGGTCGAGAAGTGCTCGACGACCTGCGAGCCGGAGGTCGCCGATGCGACATCGGAGTGCTCGCGCAGCTGGCGGAGCGAGATGAAGGTCGGCGGTGTGAGGCTGACCTCGCCGGCGTCGCGTAGGGCGAGCATCTCGTCGGGGCGGCGCCACTGGTACTCACGGATCTCGCCGTCGTCGACGACCACCTCGCCCGCATCGTCGGGCACCGCTGCGACGAAGAACGCCGTGGTGAAGCGGCGAGGGCTCTCCGGCGGGGGAGTCCAGTGCGACCAGCGGCGCAGCAACCGCACATCGAGCGCGAGTCCGGCTTCTTCCTGCGCCTCTCGCACGGCGGCGCGCAGCGCTGCCTGCTCGAGGTCGTCGCCGTCCGGAGGGTGGTCCTCGGGGTCGATGCGTCCGCCGGGGAACACCCAGGTCCCGCCCGCGAAGCTCAGATCCCTGTCCCGACGCAACATGAGCGCCTCGACGCCCTCGGTGCCGTCGCGCACGACGAGCACGGTCGCTGCGGGGATGGCTTCGGGGTCCCACCACGACGGTGGCGGAGTCGCCTCGGCAAGGTGGTCGTGGGAGCTCACACTCGGACCATACCGCCGGTCGGCGGCACCCGGTCGGGCGTCGCCGACGGGCCCTGCGGCCCTGATCGACCACCGCGCGTGGTGATCACGACGTCACTCCGCGCGATCTCGACGGCGCGATCCGCACCCCGGCGCGGGATCAGGGAAAACCTCGCGAAAAGTCCCGTCACAGGTCACTGATAGCGTTGACAGCCTCGTAGTTACGCGACTGTAATTACACCCCTGCACCCCAACATGTGGTGGTGCGGGGGTGGAGACACCACCACATCTGGTGATCGGGCGAGCCGGGTGTGAATGGTGACCGTTCGACGCAGGGACCGTGCGCCGAGTGCTCCATCCAACGTGCGGAACCGCCGTCCGGCAGCTCCGCACGGTGGATCAGTCGGACTTCAGCAGACGGACAGAGGATCGGGGAACACGGTGGCGCTTTCAGAAGACGTTCGTGAGATCGAGGTGCTCGACGACACCCCGGACGGCGACCTCGGCACCCAGATGCGGGTTCGCAAGCGCGACGGCAGCCTGGAGTCGGTCGACCTCAACAAGATCGTGCGTGCGGTCGCACGCTGCGCCGCCGGCCTCGAGAACGTCGACTCCATGCGCGTCGCCACCCGGACCATCTCCGGCTTGGTCGACGGCGCCACCACCGAGGACCTCGACAACCTCTCGATCCGCACCGCCGCGGCCTTCATCGCCGAGGAGCCGAACTACTCCCGCCTGGCCGCCCGCCTGCTCGCCACGGTCATCGACAAGGAGGTCCAGAACCAGGACATCTACTCCTTCTCGCAGTCCGTCGCACTCGGCCAGGCACAGGGGATCATCGGCGACGACACCGCCGCCATGGTCGCGACCCACTCGCGCAAGCTGAACGACGCCATCCTCCACGATCGCAACTGGCTTTACGAGTTCTTCGGTCTGCGAACGGTGTACGACCGCTACCTCCTGCGCCACCCGGAGACCCGCAACGTCATCGAGACGCCGCAGTACTTCCTGATGCGCGTGGCGTGCGGCCTGTCGACCTCGCCCGACGAGGCGATCGAGTTCTACGAGCTCATCTCGTCGCTGGACTACCTGCCGTCCTCGCCGACGCTGTTCAACTCCGGCACGACGCACCCGCAGATGTCCAGCTGCTACCTGCTCGACTCGCCCGAGGACAACCTCGACGCGATCTACGACCGCTACCGCGACGTCGCCCGACTCTCGAAGCACGCCGGCGGCATCGGCCTCTCCTACAGCCGCATCCGCTCGCGCGGCTCGCTCATCCGTGGCACCAACGGCCTCTCCAACGGCATCGTGCCGTGGCTCAAGACCCTCGACTCGTCGGTCGCCGCGGTCAACCAGGGCGGTCGTCGCAAGGGCGCGGCGTGCGTCTACCTCGAGTCCTGGCACGCCGACATCGAGGCGTTCCTCGACCTGAAGGAGAACACCGGCGAGCAGGCCCGCCGCACCTACAACCTGAACCTCGCCAACTGGGTCCCCGACCTCTTCATGGAGCGCGTCGAGCAGGACTGGCAGTGGAGCCTCTTCGACCCGAAGAAGGTCCCGCACCTGGTCGACCTGTACGGCGACGACTTCCGAGAGGCCTACCTCAAGGCCGAGTCCGACGGCATCTACGAGGAGCAGGTCTCGGCACGCCAGCTCTACAGCCGCATGATGCGCTCGCTGGCAGAGACCGGCAACGGCTGGATGACCTTCAAGGACTCGTCCAACTCGAAGTGCAACCAGACCGGCACCGACGCCGCCGACGGCACCCCCAACGTGGTGCACCTGTCCAACCTCTGCACCGAGATCCTCGAGGTCACGAACCAGTCCGAGACGGCGGTCTGCAACCTCGGCTCGGTGAACCTGGGCGCCATGGTGCGTCCGGGCGCCGACGGCGAGCTGGCCTTCGACTTCGACCGTCTCGCCGAGGTCGTGCGCCTCGCCGTGCCGTTCCTCGACCGGGTCGTCGACATCAACTTCTACCCGACCGACCAGGCCGGCAACTCGAACGCCAAGTGGCGTCCGGTGGGTCTCGGTGTGATGGGACTCCAGGACGTCTTCTTCAAGCTCCGCCTGCCCTTCGACTCCGACGTCGCACGCGAGCTGTCCGCCCGGATCTCCGAGGAGATCTACTTCAACGCACTGACCGCCTCGACCGCACTGGCGGCCGAGGCCGGCACCCACGGCGGCTGGGAAGAGACCCGCGCCGCCAAGGGCGACCTGCAGTTCGACCTGTGGGGGATCACCCCGAGCGACCCCGCACGCTGGGCGTCGCTCAAGGAGAAGATCGCCGCCGACGGTCTGCGCAACTCGCTGCTCATCGCCATCGCCCCGACCGCGACCATCGCGTCGATCGCCGGTTGCTACGAGTGCATCGAGCCCCAGGTGTCGAACCTCTTCAAGCGAGAGACGCTCTCGGGTGAGTTCCTGCAGATCAACGCCTACCTCGTCCGCGAGCTGCAGGCCCGGGGCCTGTGGACCGAGCCGATCATCTCGGCGATCAAGCGCAACGAGGGTTCGGTGCAGGACATCGACGAGATCCCGGAGGACGTCCGGGCGATCTTCCGCACTGCGTGGGAGGTCCCCATGCGCTCGCTGATCGACATGGCCGCCGACCGCGGCGCCTACATCGACCAGTCCCAGTCGCTGAACCTCTTCATGGAGTCGCCGACCATCGGGAAGCTCAGCTCGATGTACATGCACGCCTGGAAGCAGGGGCTGAAGACCACCTACTACCTGCGCTCCCGCCCGGCGACCCGGATCAACAAGACCAACACGCCCGCCGGTGGCACCACCGACGGCCCCAACGGCGGCGGCGTGCCGGCGACCCCGCTGCCGACGAAGGACACCGTCGAGCCAGCCGAGAGCACCGAGGCGACCGAGGTGACCGAGAAGACCTTCACCGACGAAGAAGCCCTCGCCTGCTCGCTCGAGAACCCCGAGTCCTGCGAGGCGTGCCAGTGACGACCCGCTGAGTCGTCACCGCCGCACCGCTCCCAGACCCTGAACGCCCTGAACGCAGACGATCGAAAGAACTGACCCGATGTCGCTCGCAGACAACACCGCATTCGCCCCGGAACCCACCTTCGCCGAACCGATCGACCTGACCGACGGCGCAGAGCGCCCGATCGGCAACCTGCTCGATCCCGGGTTCAACCTGACGCTGCGGCCCATGCGCTACCCGCAGTTCTACGACATGTACCGCGACGCCATCCGGAACACCTGGACGGTCGAAGAGGTCGACTTCTCCGACGACATCGTCGACCTGCAGCGCAAGCTCGTGCCGGCCGAGCGGCACCTGATCAACCGCCTCGTGGCGTTCTTCGCGACGGGTGACTCGATCGTGTCGAACAACCTCGTGCTCAACCTCTACAAGCACGTCAACAGCCCCGAGGGGCGCATGTACCTGTCGCGCCAGCTCTACGAAGAGGCGCTGCACGTCCAGTTCTACCTGACGCTGCTCGACACCTACATCCCGGACCAGCAGGAGCGCGCCGAGGCGTTCAGCGCGATCGAGAACATCCCCTCGATCCGCCGCAAGGGTGAGTTCTGCTTCAAGTGGATCGACTCGATCAACTCCCTCGACGAGCTCCGCACCCGCGGGGACCGCAAGATGTTCCTGCTGAACCTCATCTGCTTCGCAGCGTGCATCGAGGGGCTCTTCTTCTACGGGGCGTTCGCCTACGTCTACTTCCTGCGCTCCAAGGGCCTGCTCAACGGGCTCGCCTCGGGCACCAACTGGGTGTTCCGCGACGAGAGCTGCCACATGAACTTCGCCTTCTCGGTGATCGAGCAGGTCCGTCGCGAAGAGCCCGAGCTCTTCGACGACGAGCTCGCCGCCAACGTGACCGCCATGCTCTCCGAGGCGGTCGAGGTGGAGTACCAGTTCGCTGAGGACCTGCTCTCACAGGGCATCCCCGGCATGTCGCTGCCCGACATGCGTGAGTACCTGCAGTTCGTCGCCGACCAGCGTCTGGTCACCCTCGGACTGCCCAAGGCCTACGGCTCCAAGAACCCGTTCGCCTTCATGGAGCTCCAGGACGTCCAGGAGCTCACGAACTTCTTCGAGCGGACCGTGTCGGCCTACCAGACCGGTGTCGACGGAGAGTTCGCACTCGACGACGACTTCTGAGTCGACGTCCCCGAGCGGGGACGCCCCACCTCACGAGACCGCAGCCCGACCGCATCGGTCGGGCTGTCCTCGTTCCAGCGACCCTGCGCCGCCTGGGTGGTGCGCGCCGGCTGCACATCTGGGATTCCTCGTGCCCTCTGCGCGCTGGTGCGCGCAGAGGGCCCAAGCGATCCCGAGTGTGCAGCGGGCGCGTCGCACGGCGAGCGACCGGACGCGACGTGGCCCGCCCGTCGGAACGGGCGGG
>JAFAFN010000294.1 GCA_023423475.1 Actinomycetes bacterium
GATGACGGGCGGCGACGTCCTGTCGTGGCAACCCGACCTCGGGACCCGGATCGCCCTCGTCCCCCGGGACGGGAGCGCGGTGCGATGGCTCGACGCCGATCCGTTCTTCGTGTGGCACTTCGGCAACGCCTACGACGACGGTGCCGATGTCGTCGTCGACTTCTCCTGGTGGAGCAACTTCGGACTCGGCGTCGACCCGGACCGGTCGGGGGCGTTCGCCCGGATGCGGCTGTCGCCCGACTCGGGCGCCGTCGACCTCGCCCACCTCGACGAGTCGATGTCGGAGTTCGCTCGCATCGACGACCGCCTCTGTGGCCGGTCCCACCGGTACGTGACGGTCTCGCAGAAGTCGGGCCGCCACGCCGGACTCCTCAGCGGTGAGTTCGACCGACTGGTGCGGTACGACCTCGACACCGGTCGGTCGGTCCACTGGGACGGCGACCTCGTGCACGGCGAGGTCGCGCACGCCGCCCGCGAAGGGGCCCCGGTCGGGCGGGGTGATGCCGAGCTCGACGGTTGGTACCTCACGATCGGGACCGACCTCGCCGCCGAGCGCTCGTACCTCGTCGTCTGGGACGCGCAGAGCTTCCCGTCCGAGCCCGTGGCGAAGGTCCGCATGCCGCATCGAGTGCCGAACGGCCTCCACGGCAACTGGATGCCGGCGACCGGGTGAGCGACGCCGAGCGGCGATGTGCCCTCCGAGTCATCGGCCGGCGGCGGGAAGTACCGTCGAGCCATGACGACGACGTGGTTCATCACGGGGTGCTCGACGGGACTGGGCCGGGCGCTGGCCGTCGCGGTGCTCGAGGCGGGCCATCGGGTCGCGGTCACCGCCCGGTCGGTCGATCGGGTCCAGGACCTGGTCGACTCCGCCCCTGACCGCGCGCTGGCCCTCGCCCTCGACGTGACCGACGGCGAACAGGTCCGAGTCGCGGTCGCCCGCGCCGAGCAGCACTTCGGCTCGGTCGACGTGCTCGTGAACAACGCCGGCTACGGCTACCGGGCGGCGATCGAGGAGGGTGACGACGCACAGGTGCGCGAGCTGTTCGACACCAACGTGTTCGGACCGGTCTCGGTGATCAATGCGGTGCTGCCGGCGATGCGAGCGCGTCGGTCAGGTGCGATCGTGAACATCTCCTCGATCGGGGCACGACTGTGTCCCGCCGGCTCCGGCTACTACTCGGCGTCGAAGGCGGCGCTCGAGGGCATCTCGGGATCGCTGGCGCGAGAGGTGTCGCCGTTGGGCATCTCGGTCACCGTCGTCGAGCCGGGCGCGTTCCGCACCGACTTCGCCGGACGTTCGCTCGCCCAGTCGCCCGGCACGATCGACGACTACGCCGAGACCGCCGGCCTGCGTCGCAAGGAGAACGACACGATGCACGGCACCCAGGCGGGTGACCCCGAGCGTGCCGCCCGGACGATCATCGAGGCGGTCGAGGCCGAGGACACGCCGACGTTCCTCCTGCTGGGATCGGATGCGGTGTTCGCGTACGACCTGCTCGCCGATGAGCAGCGTCGAGAGGTCGACCTGTGGCGCGAGCGCAGTGAGGCCACCGACTTCGACAGCTGAGCGCCGCAGCGCAGCGCCGGACGAGAGGAGAGGAGCAAACGATCCCTAGATGATGGGTGGTCACAGGCAAGGACCAGCAGATCGCGGCATCGCAGCCCGAGGCGTCCATTCAGAAGGCCTTCCTCGCAACCGGCTGCCACCCGACCACTTCCCCTGCGTGAACAAGTGTTTGACCACGGATCCGCGTGGCGATACCTTCCGATCGTGCGTCTCCCGGTACCGAGGCGACGTCGACGAGGGGGTCGGGGTGGAGCAGCGTCCGAACGCAGGAGGAGGTCGATCGCGTCGATCGTTCGCCGCGGCGGCGCTGGTGGCGGGCGCGGCGCTCGCTGGCTGCAGCTCCGGTGACGAGGGATCCGGCGCGGCGTCGGACCCGACATCGACCACGACGACCACGTTGCTCGAGCCCTTCGAAGGCCCCGGCGACTTCTACGACGTCCCCGATCCACTGCCGGCAGCCGACCCGGGAACGCTGATCCGCTTCGAGCCGACCGAGAGCTCGGCGTCGGAGCGCTCGCTGTACCGCGTCATGTATCACTCGCTCGATGCGCAGGATCGCGACGTGGCCGTGACCGGTCTCGTCTCGGTGCCCATCGCCACGGCGCCCGACGGTGGCTGGCCCGTGCTCTCGTGGGGTCACGGCACCTCGGGCATGGCGCCGTCGTGTGCGCCGAGTCGTCAGCAGAAGGGGGTGCCCGACTTCGGGACCGGGGGCATCGTCGCGGCGAGCGACTTCACCGGTCTCGGTCCCAACGGTCAGCGCCACGCCTACCTCTCGGGCCGGTCGTCGGGTCGCAGCGTGGTCGACGCGGTCCGCGCCGCAGGGCAGTTGCCCGACGTCTCGGCGTCGCAGGAGTGGACGGCCGTCGGCATCTCACAGGGAGGACACGCGGTGCTGCACGCCAGCGAACAGGCCGAGGACTACGCACCTGAGCTCGACCTCGTGGCCACGGTGGCCATGGCGCCGGCCACCGAGTTGGACCGGACCTTCCCCGGTGACATCGCCCAGGTGGCCGCGGTGATCAAGGCCATGGCGGTCTACGGGCTGGCCGTCGACCACCCCGAGCTCCGGCCAGAGGACGTCGCGTCGCCGGCGTTGCAGGAGGCCTCGGCGATGTTCGACGTGGACTGCCTCGGTGCGGTCTCGGCGAAGCTCGCGACGATCCCCGGGGACACCCACTGGACGACCGATCCTCTGTCGACCGAGGTCGGTCGGCAGATCGCCGAGGAGAACAATCCCGGGCGGACGGCGTTCGACGCGCCGCTGCTGGTCGTGCAG
>JAFAFN010000298.1 GCA_023423475.1 Actinomycetes bacterium
GCCCAGGACCGTCGGCAGGCACGAGCCGTGCAGCAGCGTCGGCCACCACCAGCGGGGCGTCCCGGGCCGGTCGATCGCGACGACGCCGTCGCCGACGTGGCGGACGCCGATGCCTTCGACGGTGAGGTCCTCGGTGTCGAGGATCCAGGACAGACCGGGCGGCAGGGACTCACCGGTCACCGAGGAGAGCACGAGGCGACGGAACTCGCACGCCGAGATGTCCGGGTGGTTCCTCGAGTCGCGCGAGACCACCATCGCCGGTCCGCTGCGCGGCCAGACGGTCAGGGCGACCGGGGCCAGCTGGTGGGTCAGCGCAGCGGCGAGGCGCAGCATCTCGTTCACGTCGAAGGACCTCCGGTGCTCGACAGCTCGGGGTGCACGAGGATCCGCTCGGCGGTGGCACCTGCGAGTGCGAGCGGCTGGCGCTCGACCCCGTCGGGGGTGTCGACGATCTCGACCGCGTAGGAGCCGTCGGGCGACGTGCTCACGAGACGACCTCGGACCTCGGGCTGCAGTCCGGCGAGCTCGAGTGCGTCGAGCATGCCGGGGATGAACTCGAGCTGCTCGGTGATGCGCACGACCCGGAACCCACCGCCGACCTCGATGTCGCCCAGCGGCACCGCGTGTGGGTCGGTGTAGCCGGATCCGGGGATCGGGTTGCCGTGCGGGCAGGTGGTCGGGTCACCCAGCATCGACGACATCGCCGACTCGGTGCGGGCGTTCATGACGCGTTCCCATGCCTCGGCCTCGACGTGGGCCTCGGCCCATCCGAGGCCGAGCACGTCGGTCAGGAACCGCTCGGCCAGACGGTGGCGACGGACACGACGCTCGGCGTGCTCGAGCCCCTGTGGGGTGAGCCGCACCTGGCCGCCCTCGACCACGACGAGGCCCCGGCGACGCAGCTTGCGGACCATCTCGGACACCGCCGGACGGCTGACGCCCATGCGCTCGGCGATGCGCACCTGGACCGCGGTGATGTCGTCCTCGTCCAGCTCGAAGATCGCCTCGAGGTAGGCAGCGACCGCTGCCGGAAGATCGGCGTCCGCAGTCCCTTCGATCGGTTCGGTGTCCTCGGACGTGCCTCCAGGTGGGTGACCGTTCATTGTCAGGTATACCTAACAAAGCAAGTGAAGTGAGTCAAGCCCTGTGTTCGGCCACCTGACCCTTCGATGTCCGTCCGGAGCGCATCGCGGCGACGATCTCGGCGCGCAGGCGGGACGCCGGCACCACCGCGTCGAGCGAGCCGACATCCACCGCCCGCTCGACGGTGTGCACCGCGTCGAACTCGGCGGCGACCGCGGCCCTGGCCGTCGAGGTCGCCGCGACCTTGGCCATGTCGAGGCGCTCGAGGCACACCACACGCTGCTCCGGCGAGGTCGCCGCCCGCAGCGCCGCCTCGGCGGCGACGACGTCCTCGTCCGCGGCGACGCGTGCACGGACGTCACGGGTGAGCACGACCGCCGCAGCGGGTGCCCCGCCGATCACCGACGCGAAGCTGCCCTCGACGGCGAGCGCCACGAGTCCGTCGTGGAGCCGCTTGGAGAACACGACGTAGGCACCGCCGTGGTAGCGGCCGATCACGACGAACACGATGCGCCCGTCGAACTCGACCACCGCCCTCGCGATCTCGGCGCCGTACTCCAGCTGCAGGCGACGCAGCGACTCGGGGCTCCCGTCGAAGCCCGACAGGTTCGCGAGCACGACGACGGGCCGGACCCCCGACGCCGCACGCAGCGCCCTGGCGACCTTCTTGGACGCGGCCGGGTAGAGCGTCGAACCCGCCCATTCGGCCGGCCCGTCGACCGGTGCCGTCCCACCCCTCGGTCGACCACGCGACTCGATCCCGATCACGGTCGCCGCGTGCCCGTCGAGGCGCGTCTCCCACACGACCGCACCGTCGGCTCCCTCCATCGCCCGCCAGCGCTCGAGCCGGGGTGCGTCGCGATCGACCACCGCGCCCATGACGGCGCGCACCGAGAACGGCCGCTTCCTGCCCGGGTTGGTGGACTCGTCGAAGATCTCGCCGACCGTGGCGAAGTCCTCGGGACCTCCGGCGTACGGCTCGTCGCAGATGTCGCGCTCGACGGGATCATCGGACGGCACACGGCCCGCGGCAGCGCTGCTGAGCGAGTGGTGGTCCATCAGGATCGCCATCGCACCCGCGAGGTCGGGCGCCCGGTACTGCGCCTGTCCGTTGGGCCCCATGATCCGGTCGTGGCCGCCGATGCCGATCTCGTCGAGCGCACCGACCGAGCCCGACAGCTCGAGCGCCCGGCGTCCCGTCAGCACCATCGACGACGACGGGGTCATCACCAGGATCCCGCGGGTGTGCATGAGCATCGTGGCCTCGGCGTTCCAGTACGACTGGGCACCGACGTTGACGCCCGCGACGACGACGTCGATCTCGCCTCCTGCGGTGGTGAACTCGACGATGCGGCGCAGCACCGCGGCGGTCCAGTCGAGGTTCTCGGTCCCCGAGTCCCAGGCGATGCGCGCCCCGGAGGACAACGACACCCACTCGACCGGCAGGCCCCGCTCCTCGGCGAGGTCGAGCGCCGCGATGATCCGACGGCACTCCGGCTCGCCCAGCGAGCCCATCGATCGCAGCGGGTCGCCGGCGATCCAGACCCGCTCGACCCAGGGTCCCCCCGCGGGGAGCGGGTTGGCGACCACACCGACGATCACCGAGCACCGGTGCATCGCCGGTGGTCGGTCGACGGGCACCAGCCGATCGCTCCCGGCGGACAGGTCGATGTCGACGAGGTCGTGTTCGACGAACTGGCCCTTCGCGAGCGACGGGTGCGGGAGCTCTGCGGGACTGACCCGACCCTCGAGCAGCCCGATGAGCTCCCATGGGTCGACCACCCCGAGGCGTTTGGCGGTGAGCGCCCGGCGGTCGAGTTCGGTGCGGGTCCGTGCGCGGGCCACGCCGTGGGACACGTCGACCTCGAGGCGTGCGTGCCCGCGGCGCCGCAACGAGAACTCGATGGTCCGCTCGCCGGCGGGGTCGCCGTCGGGGATGAGGGCGACGGTGAAGTCCGACAGCGCCAGTCCGCGGGTGCCCGGTTCGAAGCGCTGGGACAGGCCCATGAGCGTGGCTGCATCACCGGTCGTCGTGCCCCACAGCACCATGTGGACCGCTGCCCACCAGCCGTCCCGATCGTTCGGCGCGACGGCCCTGGAGCGATGACGTCGCAGCATCGCGACCCCCGCAGCGAAGAGCTGCTCGGCGGCATCGAGGTGCTCGACCGAGGCGTCCTCGAGCGCGGCCGGGACGTCGAGCAGCTCGACCGCGAGCACGGCGCGGAGGTCCGACGGCTCGTCGATGGAGCGGACCTCGACCACCGCGGCACGCCCGGCGCCGTTCGCCACCGCGTCGATCACGTCGAAGGTTGCGGTGGCGGGGTGCCCGGGCGTGCGATACCTCGCCAAGGACCCGAGTGCGTCGACGTCGATCGACCCGACCGGCTCGGAGCGGACCGCCCCGCGGGTCACGTCGAGGTCGGACCGCAGCAGCGCAGCGACCCCCGCGAGCGTGCCCATCGATCCCGTCGCCACCTGCTCGAGCTGGCCCAGCACCGCGTGCAGCTCGGCGGCGGTCACGGACCCGGTGCCCGACTCCGTGTCGCTCGCGAGGCGTCGCACGATCGCCGTCATCAGCCGTTCGCGCTCGACGAGCCGTGCGCGAGTCGACGCGAGTCGCCACAGCTCCTCTCGCAGCTCCGGCTCGTCGTCCCAGCCACCAGCGGTCCGGCCCAGCGCCGCGGCGAGGAGCGGCTCGAGCTCCGGGCGGGGCTCGACGGGCACTGCTGCCTCGCCCCGACTCCCGGTGCGCGGGTCATCCGCGCTGCGTCGGCCCATGTGGGTGCACAGCTCGTGGAAGGCCGACTCGGCGCTGATCGCACCCGAATGGTCGTCGAGCAGCAGGAGGTTGCGCTCGAAGAGCGCCTCGACCCGGATGAACGAGTGCAGCGAGGCCAGCAGCGCCGATGCGACCGGCGCCTCGACCGCGGCGAGCTGCAGGTGTTCGTGCACGTCGTCGAGCTCGGCGGCGGTCACCTCGCGTCCGTGCACGAACGCATCCACGACGTCGAGCCACTCGAGGCCCGTGCGGTGGGCATCGTCGACGCCGTCGCTCGGCCAGGACGTCGACTCGCGCGGGGGCGCCCCGGCGGACGCGACGTCGTCGCCGTCGCGCAGGACGACGAGCGGTTGTCCTGCGGCGACGTGGTCGCCGACGTGGACCAGGACGCGGTCGACCACGCCGGCACGCTCCGCGAGGATCGGCGACTCGGTCTTCATCGACTCGAGGGTGCCGAGTCGATCGCCCGGTCGGACCTCGTCCCCGACCTGCGCGCGCATCGACACGACCAGGGCGGGTCCAGGCGCGGCGACGACACCGACGGCCGACTCCGTCACGCGGTGC